>JACPPR010000047.1 GCA_016190895.1 Chloroflexota bacterium
CATAAACAAACCGTAGAGACACGGCATGCCGTGTCTCTACAAGTAATGGGAGGGGTGAGAGGGATTTTCGACAAAAGAGGAACCAGTGCGCCAAGTGGGGAGCTTCGCAGTGACAACGGCGGTGCAGTGGTAGCTTAATCCTACGGAAAGGGCAGGTGAAAAATGATGGGTGAGCAGAGTTTCGTCTTGCAATTCTATTCCGATTTTATCTGACCGTTCTGCTATGTCGCGGAGCGAGCCAGTCTGGTCAGGCTGGAAAAAGAGTTCGATATCAAAGTCGATTGGCGCGGCTTTGAACTTCATCCAGAGACGCCTAAAGGCGGGACGGAGCTAAAGCGCCGCTTCCCGGAGAAGGCAGCGCCAGAAGGACTATCGTATATCCAGCGGTTTGCCGCTACCTTTGGCATCGATGATATGAAACGCGCGAAAAGAATCCCGAATACGCGCCGTGCGCTGGCAATGGCCGAGTTTGCCCGCGACGAAGGCAAACTGGAGAAGTTCCGTGAGCTAGCTATGGACGCCCACTGGAAGGATGATAAGGACATCGAAGATACAGATACCCTCAAAGAACTGGCCGCGGCCTCGGGACTGGACCCGGAGAAGGCTCTCCTGGCTGCCGATGATGCCGTGTACCTGAAACGCGTGGATGACCTGCGTATTGAGTATAAAAAGGTTGGGGTGGGCGGGATACCCACATTTGTTTTCGGCAAGGAAATCGTCGAGGGCTGCCAGCCTTACCCGGTCCTGGCTGCCGCCGCGCTTCGGGGTGGGGCGAGGCGGAAGGAAGCGGGGACGTAGCTTTCACCATCAAAACGCACATTATCAGACTGGATTGGACATCGGATGTGGGACGGTAATTGGACACGGGATGGCCGAAGCGTAGCCACACCCCTATTGTTGGATTCAGAGCTTCCTTAGGCCGCTTTGCTGCTTTTGTTTATCAATGCCTTGGTAAGCTGATAATCAGTCTCAAGGTTCAGCCAGAATTTGGCAGGTATCTCCGGCATAACTTCTTCAAGCTGCAAGGCGGTCTCGGGAGTGATAGCTTTCTTCCCATTGATAATCTCATTTATCGCATTCAGAGGCCGCTTCATCCGCCGGGCTAATTCCTTTTGAGAAATGCCCCTCGCCTCGATTTCTTCCGACAGATATTCGCCAGGGGGAATCGCAACATCAGGGTAAGCATCCGTCTTAGTTACCATGGTAATCCTCCACATCCATAATTCGCACCACGTCTTCTTCGACCACTTCAACAATAAGCCGGTAGTTTCCTGTAAGAATCATCGCATATTGTCCTTCTCCTGAAAAGACTCGATGTCAGTTTAACCTCAAGGTTGCGGCTTCCAATCGGAGAAGGCAATAAGGAACTGCCAGAAATCCAAGAACGCCAGCGAAAGCCAGAGAATCGCCGAGCCGACAAGAAGTACCAGCAGAGTAATTTTGAGCTTTTTCAGATTCTGGAGGTCCGGCTTAATTAACCCCAAGCCCATCAAAATGCCGACCAGCCCAGTTGTAATGAATCCGGGGCCTGCCGCTAGCGGGCTCAGTGTTAAGCCTAAGTCGATGATTCTGTACCCGAAAAGTATGGAAACAATTCCGGCAAGAATAGACGGGATCCCAAGCGGGAAGGAGTCCCACCCGAATACCAGTCCCAGCCCAGCCATTAGAAAAAGCATGCCGGATGAGAAAAAGAAGACACCCCAGACTATGTTCAAGGGACCTGGTAGCGGCCAGGCAAAGATAATCAGTCCGCCGCCGGTTGCGAGCGTCGCTCCAACCAACAAAAAACCAGAAACCAGCTGTCGCCATTCCGAACGTGACGTTAGCCCGACCAAAAAACCACATGCAAGAATGAGCAAACCCGAAGATAGGTTGACCAGAAGCAAGGGTAACCAGTCTTTAAACATATTTCAAGAACAGAAGACTATTTTGTAGGAATAGATGATGAGTATGGGAGACAAAGACATAAGTAGTCATCAAACCAATTTGCCCATCATGCCCCTCCTGTTTGTGGTGAGGCGGTAATCGGCTTTATCGTGCACCCTCTCTGACTATGATTCTTGCGTCCTCGGGGATGGGAAGTGGCACCGGCTCGGAGACAATCTTTCTGATGGCGGCGAAGCGGGCCGGGCAGGACTTGAAGCAAGTCTCGCATTTGATGCATTTGGCTTGGTCGATGATGTGAACCAGGTTCCTGCCGCCGGCTATCGCCTCCACAGGGCACTTCCGGGCGCAAATCCCGCAAGCCTGGCACAGCTTCGGGTCGATATAGTACGAAACCAGTTCGCTGAATAGCTCCTCTATCTCTTCACGCGTAAACAGCTTGTCATATTCCGCCGGGTTCTGGAGACGAGTCGCCAGCTTATCGTTCTTCATCAGCTTGATGTAAGGGATTAACCTGATAATTTGGATAAGGTCGGTTTCCAATTCGGCTGCATCCAGTCCCTCGCCTTCGCCAATCGGGCCTAGCTCTCTTATCTTCTTGCCAAAATCATTCATAACTTCGGCAAAACGAATGCCTTCACCGGAGGACATAAATTCTATCCGTAACCGTTCCGGGTTCAGTCCGATGTGCTCCATCAGCCTTCGGCAGAGAAGCGCCATGTTCAGGGCATCGTAATTGCCTCCGGTAGTATAATTGCATTCATTTAATCGGCAACCGCCGATGAACACGCCGTCCGCGCCACGCGAAAATGCCTGAAGCACTAATTCCAGGTCGACTCTTCCTGTGCACATAACACGGATAAGCTTGGTTTCAGTTGTATATTGCAGTCTGGAAACTCCAGCCAGGTCGGCAGCGCCGTACCCTCACCAGTGGCAGACGAAGCCCAGTATTCGAGGTGTGAAATCAAGGGTCGTAGTCATTTTTTATTTTCTCCCTTACCACCAACTTTACAGTCCTTGGCGGGCGGGTCTCAGACCCGCCCCTACGAGTTATTGTTGCTTAACCACGTTCATTTCTTCACCATCTCACGCTCTGGAAAAGCGGCTTCAATCTGGCTCAAGAGTCCCTCATTGGTGAAGTGTTTAAGCGAAATAGCCCCTGTCGGACACTTTGAATTGCAGAGTCCGCAGCCCTTGCAGAGCACGGGATTAACGGTGGCCTTTTTGTCTCCCTTCACCACCTGAAACTCGATGGCGCCATAGGTACAGGCTTTGATACAGGCTCCGCAGGCGATGCATTTCTGTTCATCCACCCCGCAAACAGAGCCGGAGGCGGTAACAGTATCATGAGACAGCAGCGTCAAGGCCCGGCTGGCAGCCGCATAGGCCTGGCTAATGGTTTCCGGGATATGCTTGGGATAATGAGCCGTTCCGCAAAGATAGACGCCGTCCGTAGCGAACTCGACCGGTTTCAATTTGGCATGGGCTTCTTTGAAAAAATTATCCGGGGTCAAGGTTACCCTGAACAGACTGGCTACTTCCGTATTGCCCGGGGAGGGGATAACGGCGGCAGCCAGAGCCAGGAAATCGGCATCGATAGCCATCATCTTCCCCAGAATATCGTCGGGCACAGTAATTCTCAAGAATTGGCGCCCACCTTCTTCAACGGCTGTCACCTGAGGTTTGTTTTCCGGTTCGTAGCGGATGAACTTGACCTCTTGGCTTGCCGCCTCCCGGTAATAATCCTCTTTGAATCCGTAAGTCCTCATATCTCTGAAGATTATGTAAATATCCCTATCAGGATTTATTTCCTTCAGCTTCAAGGCGTTCTTCACCGACTGGCTGCAACAAATTCGCGCGCAATAGTTTCTATCTTCATTTCTGCAGCCGACGCATTGTATCATCACCAAGCTCTTAGCATTAACCAGGCTGTCTTCTCTGGCGGTAATCTTCTCCTCTAACTCCAGATTGGTTAATACCCTATCGTTTTGCCCGTAAAGGTATTCGCTGGGTTTATGTTCTTCGGCGCCGGTGGCAATGACGGTTGCCCCGTGCCTTATCTCTGTGACGCCCCGTTCGGATTTCAGGGTGGTGACGAAATTCCCGACATAACCTGTGGTCTCCGTGATGGCAGCCTCGGTATATATATTTATCAAGGGATGCTGATTCACCTTTGTAATAAGGTCGTGCAGATACACCTGAACGTCTTGCCCTTCCAGCGTATAATGAATTCTCCGGGCCATTCCGCCCAGGTCTTTATTCTTTTCCACCAGGTGAACCTGATGCCCCTGCTCGGCAATTGAAAGTGCGCAGGTCATGCCGGCCAATCCGCCGCCGACCACCAACGCCGCCTTGTTTACCGGCAGGTCGAATTCCTGTAACGCCTCCAAGTGACCGGCCCGCGCCACCGACATCGCGATTATTTCCTTCGCCTTTTGAGTAGCCTCTTCATGTTCCTTGGCGTGAACCCAGGAACAATGCTCTCTGATATTGGCCATATCGAGGTAATAAGGGTTAATGCCGGCTTCCCGCAGCGTGTCCCGGAATAACGGTTCGAGCGTCCTCGGGGAGCAGGCGGCGATAACCACCCGGTTCAACCCTTTTTCTTTGGCGAGGTCGGTTATCTCTTCGGCGCAGTTAGAAGCGCAGGAGAATAGCTGAGACTTGGCGAAGACGACATTAGGCAGGGTTAATGCATAATCGACAGCAGAAGGAACATCTACCACCCTGCCGATATTGGCCCCGCAATTACAGACGAAGACGCCTACCCTCGGCTCCTCTTTCGAGACATCCTTTTCTGCCGGATATTTCCTGGTCTTGCTCATCTTCCCGCGCCTGTAATCGAGGAGTTCGCCGCACTGGGAGCTTGCCCCGCTGGCGGTATAGACCGATTCGGGAATGTCCATCGGACCCTGGAAAGCCCCGCTGACAAAGACGCCCGGCCTGGTAGTCTCCATCGGGTTGACGGGATTGATTTTGCAGAATCCGTGCTCATTGAGTTCGATGCCGAGTTTGCCAGCCAGTTCCTTGACATCATCGGGCGGGTTCAAGCCGACGGACAGTACCACCGTATCGAACTCTTCTTCTTTGACGCCTTCATCGAGCGTAGAATAGCGTATGGTCACGTTCTTGGTTTCCGGTATCTCCCTGCCCAGCGATACGTAGCTTCTGATAAAACGAACCCCGGGCAGGTTGGCTGTTCTTTCGTAGTAGCGTTCAAAATCCTTACCGTAGGCGCGAACATCGTTATGGAATATGGTGCACTCCGCATTGGCGTCATGTTCTTTGGTCAAAATCACCTGCTTCTGGGCATAGGTGCAGCAGACTGATGAGCAATAACTGTTCCCGCCGGGGATAACCTGCCTGGAGCCGACGCATTGAATCCAGGCTATTTTGTGGGGATGCTTCTTATCGGAGGCGCGTCTTATCTCGCCTTCGTAAGGCCCGGTGGCGCAGAGCAGCCGCTCATAGTCCATGCTGGTTATCACGTTCTGGAGCCGGCCGTAGCCATATTCATTTCTCAAACTGGGGTCGAATGGCTCGAGACCGGGCGCCAGGATTATGGCGCCGACATTTATTTCCACCTTCTTCGGCGTTTGGGTGAAATCGATGGCGTTATTCTCACAGACCGCCTTGCAAATACCGCACTTCTTGTCCTTTAGGTAAAGGCAGCTTTCGTCGATATATGTGACAAGGGGGATTGCCTGAGAGAAGTAGATGTGGATGGCTTTATTATTGGATATTTCCTGATTGAAGGTATCCGGGTATTTGACCGGGCAGTATTCCACGCAGGAAGTGCAGCCCCTGCACTTGTCCTCTCTGATATATCTGGGCTTTTTGACCAGGGTTACCCTGAAGTTTCCCGCTTCACCTTCTACGCTCTGAACTTCGGTATAGGTGAGAACCTCTACGTTTGGATGCCGGTCGACCTCGACCAGTTTCGGTGAGAGTATTCACATCGAGCAGTCGTTGGTGGGGAATGTCTTGTCCAGTTGTGCCATATGGCCGCCGATGGCCGGCAGTTTATCGACGAGATAGACCTTGAAACCGGCGTTGGCAAGGTCGAGAGAGGCCTGAATGCCGCTGACCCCGCCCCCGACAACCATCACGTCTCCAAAACCGCTGTCTCCAAGGCTCTTACGAAGCTGTTGGATTTTCTCCTGTAGTATTAGTTCGTTTTCCATTACTCCCCCTCACCAATCAGGATTCTCTCTAGCGCTCAGTCCCCGCGTGACATCCGGGCGATGGCATCCAATAGCTTTTCCATTCCATATTTGTCTACCAGCGATTCCAGCCCGAGCTCCATCTCCCCCGGTTTCTTCTTCTCTTCCTCTTTTTCATCTACCTCGACTTCTCTTTCCTCGTAGGTCAGGGCATCGCTTAAGCACCACTGGACACACATCGGCTCTTCCAGGGGCGGGTCGCTTTCACACATATCGCATTTCAGGGGCAGTCCGGAATCGGGTTCTTTGAAAAGCGACCTTGAAGGGCATGAAGCCTTACACCAATCACACTCATCGAATTCCCGTCCGTCTATGACATATTTGTTTCTGCCGGTACACTCGGAGGCGGTATACTCACCGGCGTAGACGGGAACAAAAATGTCTTTTATCGGGTCACGGAGCACAGCGATACGGGATTTGGCCGGGTTATTGCCGCTGTATTGCGGCTTGGAGTGAAAGATGGCGCAGGCTACTTCACAGGCCCGGCAGCCGTTGCACTTATCGGTGTCTATCTTGATGACCTTGACTATTTTCTTCTTTTTCTCACCGGCCATGTTGCAGCCCTCACATTATTTTTTCTCTGTTTCCGCCGGAGTCTCACCGGGAGGAGCAGCCTCATTCTCGGTCAAGATGCCCCTTCGCAGGAAGTCTTCCTTAACATACCCCAGACCCAATTCCTGTAAAGACTCTTTAGTGGGAATGCCCCGATTATTCCAGCCCTTGAATTTGTAATATTCGTCCAACAGCTTGGTTTCAAGCTCGGGGAAGCGGTTCCGCCAGTGGTCTTTCGGAGGGCTGTCATCTTTCCTATCCAGACCTCTTCTGACATTAATGGCTCTGAGCAAGGTCCGGTTTCTCCGGGCTGCCTGGGATAATTTCGCCTCATCGAAATCAATGCCCGTGGCGGACGAGATGATACCCGGCAAATTGTGGATATGATAGGGCGGTTTCAGGGGGAACGAAGATAAGCCGGCGCAAAGCCCGAGGGCATCATCGATATAATGCATCTTCTCCTGCCAATCGACGATTTCGCAGGTAGCTTCGATAGTCGGGTAATACGGAATCGAGTGTTCTCCGCGCGGGTCCCAGTCCAGAAAATACTGCTTGAACCTATCATCAGGCACCTGGAACCAGTCCTTGACGAACTCCTCTCTCTCTTCTCTGGTAGCGAAGGGCGCCTGGGGGAACTGCCCTTCAATTTGGGTAATATTTATCTTCTCACCGGTAGAATACATAAGGAAATAGATGGGATTCAGCATACCCAGCTTGAGAGGCAGCTGCTCGTGTTTCTTGATAGTATTGTGGTCGTACTCTTCCGCGCCCTTGCCAATCTGACGGGCGGCATGATAAACACCGTTGGCGAGGATATCTCCGATGCCTTCCCGCCGGACAATTCTGTCCAGCAGCCAGTAAAACCTGCCTTCGTTATCGGCTGGCATTCCGGGCAGGTCCTTATCGGTCAAGATGCCGGCTTCGTAAAGTTCGAGGGCAAAGGCCATAACCTGCGGAGTGGTGAATGCATCGACTCCATACTCGGTGGCGCGCTGAACGATTTTGAAACCAAAATCCAGGTCCGACATAGCTGCCATGGTGTAGGTCAGTTTCGAGTAGCATTTCATCATGTATTTGGGAACCCCCGGGGCAGAGATCAATGCCCCGCACTCCATAGGACAGTTATAGCAGCTTAATAAACGTACCCGCGCGTTTTGTTGGGTCTTTTTCCATTTCTCTTCGACTTCCTTGGTCCAGAAATCTCGCCTGCGATGGCGGGCATTCCCCCACGTAAAATTGGTGGTGTGCCACTCCTCATCGTAGATTGCCATCTCCTGCGGGGAGCCTAGCCCGGACAGAATGGGTGGCACGCCCTTAATCGGATGGTCATCCCGCCACTTGATATACTTCAACACCTCGCTGCAGTGTTCGAAGAATTCAACCGGCCGGGCGGTATTAACTTCCTTCGTGCCGCGAACAACTATCGCTTTTAGTCCTTTATCGCCCATCACGGCGCCGATGCCTAGCCGGCTGGCGCTGGACCGGCCCTGCTCGATGGAGGCGAAATAGACTTTGTTTTCACCGGCCAGCCCGATAGACGCCACCTGGGCTTTCGACTCTTTCAGCTCATGCCGGATAAGGTCGGCAGTTTCTTGAGCGCCTTTTCCCTTCAAATGAGAGGCATCGCGAATTTCCACTTTATCATTGTTTATCCACAAATAAACTAGTTTGGGGGACTTCCCGCGGATGATTACTTTATCATAGCCGGCAAATTTCAATTCGGGCGCCCAGAAACCTCCCATCATCGAATATGCCATTAGCCCGGTTTGAGGGGAGAAGGTAGACACGATGGTGCGGTTAGCGCCGATAGCCGGCGTGCCGCATAAAAGACCGGTGCCGAATATCAGTAGATTATCGGGCGAAAAGGGGTCGGTGTCAGGGGGGACCCTATCCCATAGAATCTTGGCGTTAGTACCCAGCCCACCGAGATACAGTTCGGCCAATCTCGGGTCGGTGGCTACCCTCTCGATGTTGCCACGAGAAAGGTCGATTTCTAAGTTAAACCCTGTCTCTGCGTACCTCATTTCTTCCCCCTGGTTTGCTTAGATTCAGGACAACCCTTACGATTAAGAATATACCACATCTTTTATTGGCTCCGCCCGGTTTGCTGCTCCGTAGCTGTTGTACACCGACTCGAAGTATTCGATGGCCTTCTCGGTGAGCGAACCGTGGTATTCATCAAAGAGAGCAGCCGCTTCGGGACGCAACCAGTTCCCGGGGAGCAGCTCCAAAGGCAGGTCGGGGTCGAAGAAGGGCAACTTGCGGTATTCGTTAATCAGGTTGAACCGGGCTACGAAACACTCCCTCGGCTCGATAGTCTCACCGTTCTGTAACCGTTTCAGATGCTCGTCTAGGTCCGGGCGATATTTAGCCAGGAAACCAGCGTACTTCCTGTGGATTTTATCCAGGTCCCAGCAGCGGGAGATAATTTTCTCAGGGTCGGTGCCGTCCTGATGACGGGCATTAAAAATACGGACGTATTCCTCGATATCGAGCCTATTCGCCAGGGCCTTCACCTCGCCGGTCAGGTCATAGGGTGAAATCCAGGTGGCCTCGCTTAAAGCCCCGTAGCCCATCCAACCCAGTTCGAGACGCAGCCTATCCCGTGCCTGCCGCATATTCTCCGGTATGGAGTAGGTAACGATATTCCAGTTGCCGTCCCAGTGGGAATTTTTGCGCTGGAAAATGCGCTGGGCGCCCTCGGTCAATAGTCTATTCCCTTCCTTAGTCAGCGAGTAGTAGGCTTTGCGATTGGCGCGTTTTGCTTTCAGAATACCGGAGCGGCACATCCGTGAAACCGCCGACCTGATAGCCAGTTCCGAGAGGCCAAAATTGCCGAGCAGTATAATTACGCTGCCAATGCCTATCTCACCATCCCTGGGCAGCACGTAATCACCGTAGAGGGTTAGTATAGCCTGGGTAGTATGTTTCATATTTTCGCCAGTGCGTTATTCTAACGCCATACTAGACTTATCATATAGCGATACGGATTGCCGTGTCAACCCAACACACGCTCCTGAGCCTTCGGATTAACCCAAATACAAGCTGCCCCCAAACACTCTAAATCCCTCTCACTCTCTCTTTGCCAAAGAGAGATGCCTTTGTCGTCTGCCCTTATTCTCAGGTATCCCCCTTTCGTAAAGGGGGATTTTGACTTAATTTTTATGGTTTAACGGAACCCCCAAAACCCGAAGATGTAAAAGTGCCTACTTTTGGAATATACTTGGTTATTATGGCTGCTAAAGACCTCTTCAACGAGTGGCCGGAGCGTTATGAGGAGTGGTTCGCCACGCCAATCGGCAAACTGGTCAGGCAAATCGAAGGGGAGCTGGTAATGGGCTTCCTAGAACCGGGGCAGGGAGAGACAATACTCGATGTCGGCTGCGGGACGGGGGTGTTCACAACAGACTTTCTGGCTGCCGGCGCGCGGGTTATCGGAGTCGACATCTCTGCTCCGATGCTCAGGTTTGCTCTCAGGAAGACAAGCGGCTATCCCTTCGCGGCAGTCCGCGGCGACGTCCTGAGCTTGCCGTTCAAGGATAATTCCTTCGATAAGGTTACGTCTATCACCGCCCTGGAGTTCGTCGCCGATGCTCGGGGAGCCGTAAACGAGCTTTTTCGGGTCGTGAGGCCCGGAGGGCGCGTTGTGGTGGCCACGCTGAATAGCCTTAGTCCCTGGGCAACCCGGCGAAAGGCGAAGACAGCCCGCGGTCAACGGCACATACTGGAGAGCGCTTTTTTCAGGTCGCCCGAAGAACTACTGACCTGCAGTCCCTATAAAGGCATTGCCAGAACCGCTATCTACTTTGAGAAAGATGAGGCTTCCGACCGTGCCTTAGTTATCGAAAAGGCCGGGCAGGCTCAGAACTTGAACACGGGCGCATTCGTCGCCGCCTGCTGGGAAAAACCCCATTAGACTCTAGCCTGCCCTTCTTACTTCCTGGCAGCCCTAATCATGGCTCGAATATTTTCGGCGTTGGCATCTTTACCCAGGGCGCCGGGGCTGGAGAGCATAAACCCGCCGTCTTTGCCGGCGATATTGATTAAGCGCCGGGAATATGACTCGACTTCCGCGGGCGTGCCGCACTGCAATAAGGACTGCGGAACGCTGCCCACTATGCACTGATTACCGCCCATTGCCTCATGACCCATCTCGATGTCCGTCAGGTAGAAGTGCCAGATGACGCTTGCCTTGGGCAGGTCGCGGACTGCCTCCAGACGGGAGTTGTAGCTTCCCTGAGTCCTCAACTCAGGCACGTAGCCATCCTCGACAAGAGCCAGGATTACCTGGCGTAGCGAAGGCCAATAAAATGTCCGGAATTGCTTGTCCGACATAAAACCATCGGCCCCCTTGTGCAGGGCAAAGCCGATAATCGGGCTGCCGCCCAACTTGAGGTTTTCCTTGCTTTGGCGGATGCGCTGCAGCCTTTTGGTGGTGATAAGGTTAATGGCTTCGAGCAGCTTTTCGGGACGCTTATACATGTCCAGGGCGATGCCCCGCTGCCCCCGAAGGTTATCTCCGATGTTATCGAAAGGAGCGCCGCCCGGCGGGCCTCCGATTGCCCTCAGGTCCGGGTAACCCAGTTCCGTCAGTTTCCGGTTGGCTGCAGCCACCTTCCCTTCCCATTTCCGCGCTTCTTTGCCAGCCTGTATCAGTTTGTTCAGCGCCGCTTCTACCTCAGGCAGCCCGAACTGGTTGATATTGGCTGCCGATAGCTGCAGTTTGGTCAAAGGCGCGGCGGCGCCCCATATTCTTGGCAGATAGGCGCGCCACCTAAAATCTGTCTCGTCCTGGATAAAGGCATCGTATTCTTCAGCTTTCATATACTCGCCCTCGATAAACTGCGAGCTGCCGTTATCAGGCAGGCCATCTCCGGGCCATTTCCGCTGTTTGTTTTCAAGGATTTCCCAGACCCGGCCCTGGGGGGCGGCGGCCGGGGTCTTGGCATCGAAATCGAACTCCAGGGTGCACCTGGTAGCGGCATCGATAGACTTATCGACGTCATACATCATATCTTTCTGAGTGTAGCCACAATAGGCAGCCGGAAACTCGCCCAGGAACGGCGTGACCGGCACTCCGCTACCTTCCCTCAACCGGATGGCATCGATGAGACGGGTAACCCGGACTTTGTAAGCCGCTTCAGCCTCTGGCGAGGCGAACTTGACGCCCGGAGCCGCCAGCCAGGCAGCAAGGCGTTTCTCTCGCTTCTGTTCGGGAGTCAATTCTTCCCAGGCAGTCTCTAATGTTTGCGTCGCCATCTCTCACCGTCCTTTGTTTTAGTCTGGTCAAAACTCAGTATCCTATTTTACCACAGGACTCGGGCGGCCGTTTTACAAGTCCTCCCCAACCGTATACAATAGAACCTATTATATACAGGAGGCGCAACCGATGTGGAACGAGTTCAAGACCGATGACTACGAGGGGATGATAGCCGAGACAGTCACCATTACAGGAAACAAAGGCGACCTTGTCCACGCCTACTTTTCCCGGCCGCTGGGGAAAGGCCCTTTCCCGGGGATAGTGCTTATCTCTCATTTGCCAGGCTGGGATGAGTTCTACCGTGAGACCGCCCGCCGTTTTTCACAGCATGGCTACCTGGCTATCTGTCCCGATGTATACTGCCGTTTCGGCCACGGGACGCCAACGGAAATGGCTGCCAAGGCGCGTGCCGCGGGCGGCGCTCCCGATGATAACATAGTGGGTGATTGTGAAGCCGCTATGAAATATCTCAGAGCTTTGCCCTACTCGAACGGTAAAGTGGGTGTAATCGGCACCTGCTCCGGAGGCCGCCACTCTTACCTGGTAGCCTGCCGCGTCAATGGATTCGATGCCGCGGTCGATTGTTGGGGTGGCCGGGTAGTCGCTGCCAAGGAAGATTTGACGCCGGCCCAGCCTGTCGCCCCGATAGACTTGACCGCTAATCTGAATTGCCCTCTGCTCGGTATCTTCGGGAATGACGACCAGAGCCCTTCGCCCGACCAGGTCAACCGCCTCGAAGCCGAGCTTAAGAAGCACGGCAAGAACTATCAGTTCCACAGGTATGACGGCGCCGGCCACGGGTTCTGGTATTATCACACGGACCGCTACCGTCCGGTGCAGGCGATGGACGCCTGGCAGAAAGTATTTCAATTCTTCGCCGAGCGATTGAAAGGCTAAGAGTTATATGAAAACGCTTCAATTTCTTATCGATAATATATGTGCCGATTTTACTGTTAATTCCCTGCTGGGTGTGGTGAGGACGTGCCTCTCAAATGGGCCGGCCGCCATCAGCGATATCACGCAGGCCATCATGCAGGATGACCCCTCTCTGGACGTCAAATGCGCGGAGGGTTTGGCCGAGGGAGCCGTCCTGGCTATGACCGATAGTGGTGAAATAGAGGTCAGAGGCTCACTGGTGTACGCAACCGGCTCCACAGCCAGCCCGAAGTGACCGTAGGTCATTAATCACACGCTGTGGTCTGTAACACGTTATTTTTCGGTACGGCACAGGCAGGGATGCCTGTGCCACCAATCTTGGTCGCGCCGGGCAGGGTGGGTATGATAGAAGAAAGAGTTGAGCTTAGAGGCCACTTTATCGATTCGCTGTTGCTGCCCAAGGTGCTCGACCAGGTGCTGGCCCGCGGGGCCAAGTTCGAGATAGAAGACATTCAAATCGGCACGCGCCGCTCGGACCCGAGTCATGCCTGTATCCGCCTTGGCACTGAAAGCCGCAGCGCTATGGAAGAGCTTCTGGCGACTCTGAAAGTCCATGGCGCGGAAGTGGTCGAGCGCGAAGACGCCCGGCTGGAGCCGGCGGACATCGAAGGCGCTTTCCCAGAAGGCTTCTACGCCACCACCAACCTGCGCACGCTCGTGCGCCTTCAGGGGGAATGGCTGGAAGTAGCAAACCAGGAGATGGACCGGGGTATAGTGGTGGACACAGCGAAGAAGCAAGCCGTCTGTACCCCGATGCACCGCATACACAAGGGCGATATGGTGGTGGTGGGACACCGCGGCGTGCGCATCATACCTCCAGAGCGCCAGGCGCGCGGTGAGCTTTTCAAGTTTATGGGCAGCGACGTATCGCCGGAGAAACCGAAGCTGGCGCAGGTGCGCGAAGTGGCGCGGGAGCTAAAACAATGCCGCCGGGAGAAGAGGAAAACCCTTTTCGTGGGCGGTCCCGCAATAGTGCATACCGGAGCCGCCGAATCCTTGACTTACCTGATTAGCGAGGGCTACGTCAGCGTTTTGCTTGCTGGCAATGGCCTGGCGGCGCATGATATCGAAAACTCGCTCTACGGCACTTCCCTCGGCGTCAGATTGAAGGATGGTACGCTGGTGCCAGGCGGCCACCGGAACCATTTGAGAGCCATCAACACCATACGGCGCGCTGGCGGCATCAAGGCGGCTGTCGAGAGCGGCTTGCTCACTTCCGGAATCATGCACGCCTGCATCACAAAAAACGTGCCGTTTGTCCTGGCCGGTTCCATCCGCGATGACGGGCCGCTACCCGAGGTCATCACCGATGTCGTTGTCGCCGCAGACACGATGCGCGAATACGTCAGAGGCGCCTACCTAGCGCTGGTGGTAGCCTCGACTCTCCACGCCGTCGCGGTAGGGAATATACTGCCTGCCGAGACGCGCATGGTGGTAGTCGATATCAACCAGTCGGCCTTGACCAAGCTTATGGACCGGGGCAGCTTCCAGACGATGGGCATAGTCTCGGATGCGGGATTGTTTCTCAAAGAACTGGTCGAAGCCTTGCAGCAGGACTGAGTATGGACAAATTCCTGATGTGCCCGCCGGACTACTTCGGTATCGAATACGAAATTAATCCCTGGATGCGCCTTAGTAACCAGGCAGACCTGACTCTTGCCCGCAAGCAATGGCAAGAACTCTACCGCGTGCTGACAACAGAACTTGGCGCAAGCGTGGAACTGCTGAAACCCGTAAAGGGTCTTCCCGACCTGGTATTCACGGCTAACGCCGGCTACGTTCAGGGCGACCCCGTGTCGAGCACGGGGCAGGCTCTTTTTGTCAGCAGCTCATTCAAGCACAAGGAACGTCAGGGCGAGACGCCGTTTTTCGATGCCTGGTTTCAATCGCACGGCTACCAGGTGCGTAAACTTGGCCCTGACTGCATTTTCGAGGGCGCCGGGGATGCTCTGCCTCTCGGGGAGACCATTTTCGCCGGCTACCGCCACCGCTCGGAGATTTGTTCCCATCAGGAGCTTGGCGATATCACCGGACGGCGGGTGCTTTCTCTGGAGTTGGCCGACCCCCGTTTCTATCACCTCGATACCTGTTTCTGTCCCCTCGACGACAAGACAGCGCTCTATTTTCCTCCGGCGTTCGATACCTATGCCAGAAAAGTGTTGTCCGAGAGCGTCCCCGACCTGGTGGCCGTCAGCGAGCCGTCGGCTCACCGGTTCGCCTGTAATGCAGTCGTCCTGCCGGGGAACGTCGTTACCAATACCGGTTGCGCAGACCTGGCAAAGCCGCTGGCGGAGCGGGGCTACAACCTGAGGATGGTGGAACTAAGCGAGTTTATGAAGTCCGGTGGCAGCGCCAAATGCCTGACACTGCGACTGTAATAAAGCGGTAACAGGCGCTATGAAGGGCGAAGGGGTATATCGAGGTCGGCGCCGTGCCTCAGCGTACGGATAGAGACGGCCTTAGGCAGGGCGAACTGGCGGACGAAGCCCGGCTCTCCGGGACGGTGACCTTCCTGCATACTGAACAGCGCTTTTACCCAGCATTGTCCTTTCTCCTCCCGGGTCTCGCCCAAACGCTCACAGACACGGAAGGTCGCTTCCGGCCCCATATCAGTCACGGCGAAGTGGAACAAATCATCGGCGAGCAATACCGCAGCGTCGGGACCTCCATGTGGAGCAATTACCAACGACTGGCGGGGGACTCCGGCACTCTGCAACGCGTCCACCAGAACAGATGCCACCGGCTGCAGAGCGATAGAGGGCGCCAAGACCAATCCATTGCCCGCCAGCAGCGGCCCGAACACCATGCCGACGAACCTTTCCGCGGGCGCGCTATCATCGGTCGCCACAAAGCCGACGCCGCGCGGCGTTTGCCAGTCTATGAAATTCTTCTGACCCGGGATGGCCAGCGTCGGTTCAGGCTCGGCAATTTCCGCCGCTGATTCGATGACTCCAGCAGCGACTCCCACCAGTCCACCGACTGTCCGTGCTGCTTCATCCGGCGTCTTACCTGCCTTCTCAAGTGCTCGGGTAAGCTGGCTGCGAAACTCGCTTTCCAGGAGGCGCACGCAGCGCCTCAAAACTTCACGGCGGCTGACGGCATCGAGTGTCCAGGGGCTTACCACATTGGCGAGTTCGGGCATAGTGACAGGGGGAGCGCTGGCCGTTGCAGGGTGGCTCGCTTCGGGTTTCAGTTGCCGGGTCAGAAAGGCGAACAGGTATTCACGGCTGCCTGCCTTGGGCCCCGTGCCTGATAGTTGGAAGCCTCCGAAAGGCTCGATACCGACACGCGCGCCGGTAATCTTCCTGTTGATATAGATATTGCCGGCCCGGATGCCCTGAATCATGCGTGAGACTGTTTCCGGGCTGCGCGAGAAGACCCCGGCCGTGAGCGCATAGACGGTGCCGTTCACCTGCGCCAGCATCTCGTTCTCGTCTTCGAATGGAGTCACGAAAAGAACCGGGCCGAAGATTTCTTCCCGGGCAATGGTCGAAGTTGCCAGCCCGGCTAATGCCAGTTCCACCACCAATGGACCGACCTGCAACGGGTTCGGCGAGCCGGTGAGAATGCGGTCGACGAGCACCTTGCCCTCATGGCGGGCTTTTTCGGCATAGGCCAGCACTCGCTCGCGGGCATCGGGTCCAATCAACGGATTGACCAGGGTACCCGGGTCGTCTCCAGGTCCTACCGGCAGGCTGGACACGGCGTGCACCAGTCGCTCGGATAGGCGCTTGAAGACGCTGCGGTGCACGAAAACGCGCGAGCAGGCCGAGCATTTCTGATTACAGTGCTCGAAGGCTGAGAGCACGATTCCCTTTACCGCCTCATCCAGGTCGGCATCGGGGAAAACGACTATTGCATTCTTGCCGCCCATCTCGGCGACCACTTTCTTCAGCCCTGAACCGAGCCGTACCGCCGATGCCTTCTTATTGATGCTGATACCGACTGCCTTGGAGCCGGTGAAGGCGACCATATCCACCTCAGGGCTGTCAACAAGATGCTCTCCCGCCACCTCTCCCCACCCGGGGAGATGAAGCAAGACGTCCCGGGGCACACCGGCAGAGTGGAGTACTTCCGCCAGCCGGGCGCCTATGACCGGGGTTTGCTCGGCGGACTTGAAGAGCACGGCATTGCCGGCTGCCAGAGCGCCGCTAATCATTCCGGCCGGCAGAGCAACGGGGAAATTCCAGGGTGGAATAACCGCCACAATGCCCCGCGGCTGATATTGCTCCTGCACTTGCTGCTGACTATCCAGAAGTCGATGAGCGTTGAAGGCAAAGTGGTCTACTGCCTCATCCACATCGGCTAGAGCCTCCGCCCAGGTGCGGCCCCCCTCATAGACAATCCAGATGGCCAGGGCATCCCGCTCTTCGGCCAGGCGGCCCGCCGCCCGGAGCAAGATGCGTGCCCGCTCTGCGACAGGCGTCTGCGCCCAGCGTTGGAATCCCTGCCGGGCAATAGCAGTTGCCTGCTGCGCCTCGGCAACTCCCGCCATATAAGTCCGTCCGACCGGATTCTGTGGGTCGGGTCGGGAGGGGCTGAGAGATGGCTTCAACTCATGAGTTGCCACCGTTTTGTCACCCAGCTCGATATGGTACTCCCGTCCCCACTGTGTATAGCCCGTCTTCAGCGCCGATTCAAAGGACGTGCGCTCATTGCTGATGAAGAGCCGTTTCGGAGGGTAATTCTGAAATCCGGCTTCCTTCTGCTCAGCGAGCGGTGTTTCAGGAGCCGGCCTCAATAGCTCCGTCACGCTTTCGCCGGAGCGGCTCCGCATCAGGAAACCCAGCGGCGAGGTGTTCTCCTGCACTCGCCTCATCAGATAAGCCATCCCCGGCACGAGTTGTCCGGAGGGTACGTAGTCACGGGTCGGCCAGCCCATGCTCCGTAAGGCGCGGCTCACCCCCTCGGCGGTGCGAAAGAGCACCTGGTGTTCCACAGACCCCTCCGGAAGGCCGAGCGTTTCGCGGACGGCTTCAGCGCGGGCATGGTCGGCTATGTTGTGCCCGGCAACTCCAAGCTTGAGGAAACGGCTGTTTTTCAGTAGAGTGTGAAGCATATTCCGGAAAGTACGGTCGGTATCGACCTTTTGCTCGAAGACAGGCACCGGCCAGTGGTTCTGGCGTGCAGTTATCACCTCGTAGTCCCAGTAGGCGCCTTTCGCCAGCCTGAGCCCAAAGGGAGCTTGCCGCTTTCTGGCGAATTCGAGTACGGTCTCAAGATATTCCTCCGAGTCCTTGAAATAGGATTGGACAGTCATGCCAATGCCGCTCCAATTGCTGAAAGCCGACCCGGGACCGAAGATTTCGGAGAAGATATGCCAGGTAAGCTCACGGTGTTCGAATAGCTCCGCATCTATGTGAAGCTCAATGCTATTGGAGGCGCAATGTCGGGCTATTTCCTCCAGCCGGCTCCTCACTCTGCGTAGAGTCCCCTCTCCATCAGCGGGGTTGAAATTATCGGTAAGCGAGGTGAGTTTTATGGAAAGCTGCAACAACGGACTGCGGTGGCTTGAATCGAAGTGACCGGATAGACTGTCAATCAGCCGCAGGTAGCGTGTCTTATAGAGTTCGGCTTCGTGCTCGCTCAACACGTCTTCGCCGAGCAAGGCGATTGTCGAATAGCGCCGCTGACGCTCCAGGTAAGACAGGATTCTCAGGATAGCTGCCTCGTCATCTCCGGCGATGAACCGGTCGGCGAGCATCTCGACAGCCCTTTCGGTTATACCCGATACCAACCAGGCAGGAGCGGCGGGCTGCCGGCAAAGGGCCACTAAGTTCTTCAGAGGCGTAGAGAGTTGCGGGAAGTCTTCGGCAAAATACTCTCGAAAGAGCCGTTTTAAGTAGCTGCGGCGTTCGTCGGCGTCGAGGGCGGGCAGCACATCGACAAAGCGCAGGAAACGCGCCTTAAAGACAGGCTCACGCGCCATCTGTTCCATCAACCAGTCCTGAATACGCTCACTCGTCGAGGGATTGTATTCTCGGACCAGGTCGAAGAGCTTCTCGCTCAGCTCGTGGGTACGCGTCTCGACTAGTTCGGCGTTTCCGCCAGTCATGCCTTGCCCCCTTCACTCCGGTCATTAGTTATCAGGCTATCCCGGCTAGTTTCAACCACACGAATATGATGACGGCCAGCATAGCCAGGAACAGAGCTATTTCGGTCAGACTAACGACTCTTAAAGCTATCCGGACGCGCCTGGACACCTTATCTTCGGTAATGCCGGCTTCCGGCCAGGGATATCCTTTGCCGCCGTTAATTGCCCGAACGATACGGGGCATAACCAGTTCCTTGTTTCCCCAGTACGAACTATGGTCGAAGACGAAGTTATCCGTATTGATTACCTTTCGCTCTTTCATTTGCTTGATTGGGTCGATGCCGGCTTTCTCGATAATACGAGTCTCGATTGGTCCGGACGGCACCGGGTCCCGTCTGGCGAAAATATCGAGCCAGAAAAATTTATCTTCAAGATGCCCCGCATACGCCGCATCGCCGTAGCCGGTAATCGCTTTCGCGAGCGGCTTAGTGATTTGTAAATCGTTGTATCTGGTATCCCTGGCCTTTTCCCTCGCTGATTTCTTTGAGCTGGGCGGGGATACCACGGCGAACACCCGGTTGATAGCAGCGCCTACGCTTACAAAAGTAATCTTTTTGCTGTTTTTGCCAGCCGCTCTGGTAATCGCATCGGCTATATTGCCTCCTTCGGTGAGAGCGTCATAAGCCACGATAGAGCCCATTGAATGAGCTACGATAGTAATATCCTTAATCCCACCGTCATTCAACATAGCGATAACGATGTTTTCTAACCGCGCCCTGGCGTTGGCCGACCATATTTGTTGTTCGACGTACCTTTGCACATCACCCAGACTGCTGCTAAGAGATGGGTCTAATTTGCGTATCCAACTGATAGCTTTATCCAGCGGCCCGATGCTTGGAACAATATGCAGGAGCCAGGTTAATCCCAGGAGAAAATACGTCAGCGGGACTAAAGGAATCAGAGCAATACCTGAGAGGATGCCTGACTTGGCTCTAACCTGTGTCTTTGATTTCTTGCTTTGTTCAACTGCCCCGGTGGTCCCGGCGCCGCTCCCAGCCTTTGCCTTTTCTTTCTGTCTTTCAGTTTCGGTCGGCAATTCTTCATTAACCGGGTCTTCCAGAGTTTTCAACAGGGAGCTTAGCTGATTTCGCAGATTTTGATTCACTCCCCACCACAATACCTGGGTGGCGCTTGGAGGCGGGAAGGCATCATTCCAGTAGGCTTCCTGGCATACCCAGTTGGCTTGCTCGCCGTATGGGGAAGTTATCCGTAGAGTAACCGAAGGAGGGCTGCCGGACAGGTCGGATTTCAGTTCTATTGCCGGCAGGTCATTACCTTTTGGTGAATTAATCAGGGCATCGCAAATTCCTTTGGCAAAACCGGCCAGAGTGTCACCAGGTAGCTGGTCGCCGATTCCGTGGACAATTATCACACCATGAGTACCAGGAGATAAGTACATCGGATTTTCCCTTTTGACCCTGTGTCGAGCACGGGGCAGGCTCTGTTAGCACACGGCGAACTTGGTGATGGCATATTAAACTCTCCGGAAGCTGATGTCAACAGCTCGCTGGCGTACTTCAACTCATCCGACGGAGTTTACACTGAGCACATTCACTTCGTTCAGTGTAAACTCCGCGAATGTGCTCAGGGCAAGACCCATTGACATAACTGGCTGCTATCCTTACACTATCCGTAGACAGAGGTGCCAGACTGATGAAGTGCCCCAAAGACAAGAGTGATATGATTGTGGTCGAGCATGAGAAGATTGAGCTTGATTACTGTCTCCAGTGCTCGGGGGTCTGGTTCGACTCGGAGGAACTGGAGCTACTGGTATCGGTGCTCAAAGCTACAGGAGCAGCCCTGTCCGGTACCGACCTGCTCAGACCCCGTGAGGCCGAGCATGCCGAAGCCAGACGGAAATGCCCTGTCTGCGGCCATAAAATGCAGAAGGTCTGGCTGGGCGAAGAACCCGGGGTACTCGCCGATAGCTGCCCGCTGGGGGATGGACTCTGGTTTGATAGCGGAGAGATGCAGCAAGTGCTGCAAAAACTGGGCCCCCAGGATACGCAGGCAACCAAGGATATAATCTCTTTTCTGGGCAGCGCCTTTCCGTTCACGCTTGGGACGGATAAGAGAGGATAGAATACTGGTACTTGCTTTCATAATTAACTATTCATATCTCCTCTCCCCTTGCGGGAGAGGATTAAGGTGAGGGGTAGCCTTAAGGTCACCCTCATTTTAACATTCTCCCCCGCAGGGACTGGAGATGTCAAGTTACTAATGCAACTTAGGCAAATCTGAAAAAACTACAAAAAATTGGCAGGAGGTGAAGACCAATGGCAGGAATTATCCTTGGCGTAATTGTTGCGATTATCGTGATTCTGCTTATCATCATAATCGCAACATACAACGGACTGGTCGGGATGCGCAATCAGACCAAGAATGCCTGGGCGCAAATCGATGTCCAGCTAAAAAGACGGTATGATTTGATTCCCAACCTGGTAGAGACCGTCAAGGGTTACATGCAGCACGAGCGCGGGACGCTGGAAGCGGTGACCAACGCCCGCAATCTGGCCCAATCGGTGGCCAGCGCCGGGCCCGGCGAGAGGGCGGCTGCCGAGGGGCAACTGAGCAGCGCCCTGGCTCGCTTGCTGGTCGTGGTAGAAAACTATCCTAACCTGAAGGCGAATCAAAACTTCCTGGCCCTTCAGGAAGAGCTGACCGGCACTGAGAACAAAATCGGTTTTTCCCGCCAGTTCTACAATGATTCCGTTCTCAGGTTCAACAACAAAATCGAGATGTTCCCCTCCAATATCATTGCCGGTATGACCGGCTTTAAGCAGAGCGAGTTCTTTGAGGTCAAGGCTCCCGAAGAGAGAGAAGCCCCCAAAGTCAGCTTCAGCGCGCCACCTAAAAGCTAGAAACAGATTGTCATTACGAGCCCTGATTTTATCGGGGCGTGGTAATCTCGATAAATCTTAGAGATTGCCATGTCGCAATGACAGTGGAACACTAATTAAAATCTATGTGGGAACAAATCAAGTCCAACCAGATTCGGTCGGTGATGCTGATAGTCACCATGGGCACGCTGTTGTTCCTGGTTGGCTATTTTATCGGACTGTACTTTCTGGACAGCCCCACCGCCGGTGTGATTCTTGCTCTGATTGTCTGGGGCATGATGAACCTGGTAGCCCTCTTTCAGGGTGATAGCATCATACTGGCCATGTCCGGAGCCAGGAAAATCAGCCCCCAGGACCACCCCCGCCTCTACAATGTGGTCGAGGAGATGAAAATCGCCTCCGGGCTGGAGAAGATGCCGGATGTTTACATTATCGACGACCCGGCCCTGAATGCCTTCGCTACCGGGCGCAGCCCCGACCGTGCCGCCGTTGCCGTCACCACCGGGCTTCTGGATAAGCTTAACCGGGATGAACTCCAGGGCGTTATCGCCCACGAGATAGGACACATCAAAAATCAGGATATCCGGCTTATGCTGCTGGCCAGCATTCTTCTGGGCGCTATCGTCATTCTCGCTTATTACGCCACTAGAATCATGTTCTACAGCGGGATGTCCGGCGGCAGCAACCGGAGGAAGGGTTCGTCCGGGGGAGGCGGCGGGGCGGCCGTGATAATCGTGATTGTGGTCGGAATTATCCTGATGATACTGGCGCCGATTATGGCGCAACTCATTTACTTTGCCATTTCGCGCAAACGGGAATATCTGGCCGATGCCTCTGCCGCCCTCTATACCCGCTATCCTGCGGGTCTGGCTTCCGCCCTGGAAAAGCTGGCGAATAGTAATACTCAGGTTAAGAATGCCAATAAGGCTACGGCGCCGATGTACATCAGTAATCCCTTTTACAAGGGGGGTATGGCGGTTAATGACCTCTTCGCCACCCATCCGCCCCTGGCCGATAGAATCGGCATTCTGAGGGCGATGGGTGGGGCTTCCTATGCCGATTATGAAAAGTCTTATGAAAAAGTGAAGGCTTCAAGGATTATCCCCGCCTCTGCCCTGGCTGAAGCTGCCCCTATCGAAGCGCGGCCGGCCTCCCCCGAAAGCCAGGCGGGAGAAATCCGGGAACGGGTCGAGCGGACCCGCGAGACCTCCGACCTGATGTGGCGCCTGAGCAATTACAGGTCGATTAACTGCGGCAACTGCGGTACCCGCCTGAGACTGCCGCCGAGTTTCAATGAACCGTCCCTTCGCTGTCCCCACTGCGGCTATGTAAACCAGCTAGAGACTGCGTAGTTGAACGGCACTCGGATGCATAATCACCAATTCCTTAAGGTGTAAAGGCTTCGTTGGCGCGGCTGTCACTGGAGCCGGGGGATACGCCGCCTCCTATGACGTAGATAGTATCTTCCACTACTGCGGCTCCCAGGCCGTGTCGGGGCGTCGGCATCGGCGCGAATCTTGCCCAGGTATCGGTAGCCGGGTCGTATCCCTCGTTATCCGCGAAGGTGCCGCCGGGGCTCTCCCCGCCAAAAATGTAGATAAGTCCTCCAAGGGCGGCAGCCGCAATACCGCTCCGCGCCGCTGGCAGTGGCGATTTGGCTATCCAGATGTCGGTCTCCGGGTCATAAGCCTCATTGACATTCAGGTTCGAGCCGAAGCTGTGACGCAGGCGTCCGCCGATGGCGTATATCTTCCCGTCCACCACGCCCAGCGCCAGATGGTCGCGCGCCGTGGGCATCGGCGATTTCACCTCCCAGGAATCGGTAGCCGGAGTATAGACTTCCAGAGCGGCGATATTATTACCGCCAAAGCCCGTAACACCGCCGACGACATAGATTCGGTCGCCGACCGCGACGGCAGCATGAGCGCCGCGAGGCGTCGGCATGGATGCTCTGACTCTCCATGTGTCGTTAGAGGGGTCATATTCGAAGACCTCTCCCGTGGCGCCAGCGCTGAATCCACCAATGACGTAGATTTTCCCCCCAAGGGCTACCGCACTGGTATGGTGCAGAGGCAGAGGAAGGTCTGCCTTTTTCTCCCAGGTATCTGAACCGGGGTCGTATGCCTCCACCAGTCCTGTCATGCCGGCCCCCGGAGTCAACCCCCCGATTATGAACACCTTGCCATCGAGAGCTGCAGCGGTCACTTCGCTTCGAGGTGAAGGCAAAGGCGCGCGCTGTTGCCATTTGCCCGTGGGCTGGCTGGAGTTCGCAGATGGGGCAGGCGTTGCCGGAGCCGGTGTGCTGCTGCATCCGAGCAGTCCCGCTAGCATCAGAGTCATCGCAATAACAATCGTCGCCGGATTCTTCATAGTGAAAAACCTTTTGAGAGACCAGCTACTCTTATCTTACTTTCTACGAGGCGATTGAACAATAGGTAGACATACCTAGCAGGGTGCTGTAAAAGTCCCTGAAAGTGGCTGACTTAGCTTGTGGGTTATGGTAAAGTAAGGCCAACGAAGTAATCGGAGGCCAAGATGCGGGGGAAGAGAGACACACAGGTGACAATGCTGAGTCTGGTGACGGCTAACGACTTAGTTCC
>JACPPR010000003.1 GCA_016190895.1 Chloroflexota bacterium
GGCTTAGTGAAGTCCAGGACTTCCTGAAGAATCTAAACAGGGGCAACCCACTATCGCTGTATAAGAATCGATACTATACTGTATCGACAGCCGGCTCCACAGGATTGAAGGGCATCTTTCTCTACAACTCGGCAGAATGCTTGATGGTATTGGCATCTTATCTGCGAGCGAGTGACTGGGCTGGTATCAGGACAGGCTTAACCAGGAGGTTAAGAATGGCGATGGTAAGTACAACCGCCCCATGGCACCAGTCGGCTCTGGTCGGCGCCACTTTGAACAGATGGTTGGAGCCGACTCTACGAGTCGATTCTACTGAGCCTGTTGCAGAAATCATCGCTAAGCTTAATGCCTACCAACCTCGCTGCCTTATCGCCTACGCTAACACGGCCCGGTTGCTGGCTCAAGAACAGCTCTCCGGCTCCCTCAAGATTTCTCCGGAAGCAGTTTTCTCCGTCTCTGAGGTATTGACCAAAGATTCAAGAAACCTCATAGATAAAGCCTGGTATGCCAGGTCATTCAATATATACGGGGCAACTGAGACAGCAGGAATTGCCTCCGAATGCAGCGAGCGCCAGAAGCTGCATATTTACGAAGACCTGGTGATAATCGAAGTTGTCGATGAGAACAATAAGCCTGTTGAGCCGGGCGAGTACGGGGCAAAGCTACTGGTCACTGTTCTATTCAGTCGTACGTTACCTTTAATACGCTACGAGATAAGTGACAGCGTCCGTCTTTCAGCCGATTCCTGTCACTGTCGCCGCCCTTTTGCCTTGATGACTGACATACAGGGTAGAGCCGAGGATGTGATTGATTTAAGCGGTGAATCCGGCAGCATCGTCTCAGTGCAGCCCAATCTCTTTCACGATATTATGGAAATGTTTCCGGTTGGTGGGTGGCAGGTAACGCAGGAACAAAGTAACGCTTTGAAAATCTCGATTTTGAATCCCGCCCCCGCCTTCAGAGAAGATAATCTTAGAGAACTAATCTCGACTAAACTGTTCAAGCTGGGAGCTGTGCCGACATCCGTGAAAGTGGAGTATGTAACCTCTTTACCCAAAGGAGCCCTGGGCAAAACCTACTTAGTCAAATCGCTGAAGGGGGCAAGCCAAACCCGAACTCAATAGTTCTACCTAGTGTGGTGTATCGCAAATAACGTTAGCCCTTGTATTCTCCCATTCCGGCGGAAGCCGGAATCCAGACGCAACCACCCCTCCTGGATTCCAGCTTGCGCTGGAATTACGACTTCCGGACAGCCCATGTTATTCAAGTACCTTGCAAGACAGGATCCTAGTTAAATAAATGTCCTGGCGCCTTTTTCGGCACGATGACTCTTAGCGCCGAAGGCACGGTGCGAATGGTGACCGGGGTTTTCGTAAAAGGCTCTCCGTCCAGATGCACAGGCATAGCGCCGTCCGATTCGATAACGATTTCACTACATTGGTAGTACTCTACCTTCTGGTCCTGGAGATGCTGATGCGAGAGTACCTTCAGAGCGTGCTGGATAAAGGTAAAGAAACTATCCCCCTTAAAAATACACACGTCCAACTTGGCATCGTTCACACGGGCCCTGGCTCCAATTGCCATCATTCCCCCATAAAGTTGGATATTGTTAACAATAATCTCCTGCGTGCTGACGTTTATCACCTTTCCGTCTAAATTGAGCCGAACGTCCGTACTAGAACCTCGACCGATTGTCCCGATTGTAGTGAACAAATAAGCCCAGGAACCCAATGTCTTCTTTTCTTTCGGAGATATGTTTTCTAAAATCGCCGCATCCAGGCCGATACCCGCCCACATCAGGAAGCAGCGACCGGAGACTTCACCCACGTCGACCGCAACAGTACGTCCTTCCACCAGCGCTTGAGCAGCGTTCAATATCACTGTTCTGTAATAATTCGCAGGTATCGGGCGTGCAAGTCGTTTCTCCAGGTCGGCAACCCACTTAACCACATTCGTTCCCGGTGACCACGGATTCAATGCCGGTATACCCATCTGCAAAGCCCACGAATTGGTCGTCCCGACGGGAAGCACTCCCAGCGCTGCATCAGTATGCAACAATCCGTTAGCCACCTCATTGACAGTGCCGTCTCCTCCAGCTGCAATAACGACCTTGGCGCCTCTCAGGACAGCAGCGCGGGCAAGGTCCGTAGCCTCTCTAGGCTCGGTTGTTTCTCTGTAAGCGACACTCCACCCACACCGACCCAAAAAAGCGACCGCCTCTTCAATTTCACGCCTGACAACTACCTGCCCTCCGCGAGGATTATAGATTAGTTCGCTCTGCATCTGATTTCTATCTTGTTCTCACTTTGTTGATTGAATCGTATCGCCTCGACTCAGCATCTGTCAATAAAAGCCTGGTGCAGCCAGACTAGCGTACTCAGGAAGGCTCCGCCTATGAGGTAGCCTCCTACGACGTCACTGGGCCAATGGACTCCCAGATAAACCCTGGAAGCGCCAATCAAGAGAATTAAGGCTATCAAACCTACCAGAAATATTGTTCGCAGCCTATTATTCTTCATATTTATGAAGACAAGGTAAGCCAGTAACCCCAACACAAGAATAGCGAAGAAGGCGTGCCCGCTGGGGAATCCGTAATCTCGCTCATGGGATAAGACTCGAACCAGGTCCGCCGAGGGCCGCGGACGCTCGATGGCTAGTTTCAAAATAGTGTTTATTAGTGTGAGCAAACCCGCGACCGGTATTAAGATAGCCTCCAGCCTGCCTGCACGCCACCAAACCAGGATACCGATGACAATAACCACCAGCACTGAACGCCAGCCCCCAAATATGAAGGAAACCCACTGCATCAGCGAGAGCAAGAAAGGACTATCGAGCGATTGCAAACGGAGCGTCAGGTACAGGTCGCCGGGAAACTGCGCTGCGAACCGGGCGTAAATCGAGACAACCGATGCCAGAATCGCCAGAAATCCAACAATAAGCTTATACCTGGTGTTCTTCTGCACTTTTTAATAGAGTTAGGGAGAACAGATGATTCGATGGTTTTCTGGAGCTTGTTCAGCCTGGGATAAAGCGGCAGTAGGAGATTTCCAAGAATATCCTCCCCGATGATAGGGATTATATCACAGGTTTCTAGAACTGGCGTCCCCCAGCGACGATATGGATTGCCAGCGAAGGATTACACCGGGCCAAAATTGTCCGGGGACGAAGGCAGGTATGAAACCCTTCCCGTGGTCAGCTACTAAAACGCCGCTTCAAACTGCCGTTAGCCGAGCCTCCGTTTCACTACCAAGACTGCCAGGCCGCCCATGAGAAATGCCAGCGCCGAAACCACCAGAAACGCTATTGGCTCGAGTGTGAATATGGTCGGCGGCGGTGGCGGGGGCGGGCCTTTGGGCTCTATCGTGTAATTCGCTGTCTGGTCAGCGGGTAACGTCTTTACCTTATCCTGATTGCCCGCTGCAATATGGACATCATGTGATTCCCCAGAGGATGCGGGTGACACCAGGGGGGCGGGATTGCCGCCATCGCTGACTATTAGCGTTCCTTCCTGTCCTTGATGATAGACACAACGGTAGGGGTATGTTCCCGGAGTTTGGAAGCTGAAGGAAAAGCTCTGTCCCGGCTTCAACATCCCCGAGTCGAAAAGCCCCGTATCGCTGGTCACCGTGTGAGGGAAAGCGCCGGTATTAGTCCAGGTTGCCGTGCTGCCGGCGGGCAGTGACATTTGAACCGGAGCATACAGGTTGTCGCCAACCCGGATATTGCTCGCTGCCGGCGCTGGAGCAGCAGCTGCAGTTGGCGCTAGAGTCGCCGTCTGAGTTACGGCGGGCGTCGATGTTGTGGCTGTTGCGGGTGCAGGCGGCGTTGTCGCGTTGGCTATTGCATTGCCGCTGCCGGTCACCGTGATGGCGCCATTCTGGCCGCTGTGGAAAAGACAATGATAAGGATATACTCCCGGAGAAAGGAAGCTGAACGAAAAACTCTGCCCTTTTTTGAGCATCCCGGAATCGAAGAGTCCGGTATCGCTGGTGACTGTGTGCGGGAGAGCGCCGGCATTAATCCAGGTTACTGTGCTGCCGGCTCCGAGCGACAGGCTCACCGGACTGTAAAGGTTATCGCCTATCTGGACGCCTGTTCCTGCCGGTACTGTAACCGTCGCAGGCGGTGTCGTAGTTGGTGTTGTTGGGGGTGGGGTCGCTGTATTAGATGCCGGATTGCCGCTACCGGTCACGGTGATAGTGCCGTTCTGACCGCTGTGAAAGATGCACTGGTATGAATAGATACCCGGAGACTGGAAAGTATAGGAGAAGCTTTGCCCTGGTCTGAGCATACTGGAATCGAAAAGGCCGGTATTGCTGGTCACTGAATGAGTGCTCTGCCCGCTATTGGTCCAGGTTACAGTAGTCCCGACAGTGGTTGAAAAGGAAGCCGGCGTAAAGAAGTCGTCTCCTATCCTCAAGGTACTCGGAACCGAAGGTGATACCGAGTTAGGATTCGGGGTGGGGCTGGGTGCGGGTGGAGGCGTAGCAGAGGGTGGAGCTCCAGATGCCCCGAGAACCGTTATCGTGCCACGGAAAGATGCATACTGGTCTATATAAACGTAGGTACCCGGGGTATTGAACGTGAAGCTGTAGGTGCCTTCCTTCGAGATAATCCCCGAATTGAAGGCGGCCGATTGCTCGGCGACGGAGTGGGGTTCATGTTCTTTATTCCGCCACTCCACCGTAGCGCCCGGTTGGATTGAAATGCTGGCCGGCTCAAATCCATCCTTTTCGATATCGATGCGAATACTATCTGAACCGTGGGCCAGCGCCGGACGCTCGATGGTTTGTGGGAAAATAAGAAATGATGCAGCCAAAAACGATAGGGCGAATTTCGCGAAAACAGAGGGAAAATGCAAGCTCCTTATCATATCCACCACCCCCATAGGTTATTTGCAACCTATCTATGCTTGCCGAGATACAGATGAGCCATAGTGAGACTTGTTTTGATTCCGCTTTATATAGGGACTTATAACAGAATCATGAAGTATTTTGAAGATTTACAACACTATTATAAAATACTTTAACACAATAAATCAAGTTTTTTGTAATGCACAATGCCACGTGGCTGCTCACTTTTGATGGAAAGGGAGGCTGATTTGACGTTTCGAGAAAATAGTGGTATAAATCCTCAACCCCCGAACCAAAATATTGTAGCAAAGAGAGGCTAATTATGGTAGAGAAAAGCGAGGGCATGCTCAGTCCCTATCGAGTCTTAGACCTGGCCGATGAGAAAGGCTTACTTTGCGGCAAGATACTCGGCGACCTCGGGGCGGATGTTATCAAGATAGAGAGGCCGGGTGGTGACCCGGCGCGGAGCATCGCCCCATTTTACCATGACGAACCTCACCCGGAAAAGAGCCTCTTCTGGTTTGCCTTGAACACCAGCAAGAGGGGAGTTACCCTGAATATCGAGACCGCCGATGGTAAAGAAATCTTCAAGAAGCTGGTCAAGAATGCTGATTTTGTCATCGAGTCCTTTCCTCCGGGATACCTGGACAAACTTGGCCTGGGGTATAGGGACTTAGAGAAGATTAATCCCGGAGTAATTATGGTTTCAATCACTCCCTTCGGGCAGACCGGCCCTTACAAGGACTATAAGATAGCTGATATCGCTGCCTGGGCTTTGGGTGGCGAAATGGCGCTGTTCGGTGATGCCGACCGTCCTCCCTTCCGAGTAGGGCATCATGCCCAGGTGTACCTTCAGGCTGGCGCCGATGGCGCTATGGGAGCAGTCGCCGCTCTCTACCAGCGCTGGATTTCAGGTGAAGGCCAGCAGGTAGACGTCTCTATCCAGGAGGCCTCGGCTCAGAATTGCAGCGAGAATAAGCTATCCGCCTGGGACCTGACGCAGGCGCTCAAGAAACGCGGTGAGGCGAGAGCCGGCGCCGGTCATATCGCCAAACAGCTGTGGACCTGCAAAGATGGCTGGGTTTGCTGGAGCTACGGTGCCAGCACTCCGGGCCGGCCTCTTTTCGAGTGGATGGACAGTGAAGGTATGGCTGATGATTTCTTGGAGGCGTTCGACTGGGAGAGGCTTGATCTTGCCCGTGTGCCTCAGGAGGAGTGGGGCAAATTAGAAGATTCGACGGCCCGCTTCTTTATGACTCACACCAAGGCCGAGCTTCTCGATGGCGCTGTCAAACATAAGGTTATGCTCTACCCCGTGTCTACCACCGCCGACATGCTTGAGAATCGCCAGCTCAAGGCGAGGAATTTCTGGGTGGAGGTGGAACACCCTGAATTAGGCGGCAGGATTACCTATCCCGGTCCTTTCGGTCTCTTTTCTGAGGCATCACCGAAAATATCGCGGCGGGCGCCTCTTATCGGTGAGCATAACCAAGGAATCTACGAGGGTGAGTTGGGCGTCTCGAAAGAAAAACTCGTTGTGTTGAAGCAAGCCGGAGTTATTTAGCTAGACTCGGTAAAAAGAGGAGAAAAGATGGTAAAGAAACTGCTTGAAGGTATCAGGGTTACTGACATCACCACATACCGTACCGGCCCTTTGACCACAAAAGGTCTCTCCGACCTTGGTGCCGAGGTGATTAAGTTAGAGACCCGGAGCCGTCTCCGGGGAGGCGGTGGAGGTGGAGGAGGCGCTAGTACCGCCGCGCTGGTCAGTGGCTTACAGGACGCCAACGGCAAACTTAGCATCACCCTGAATTTTGCCTCTCCCAAGGGGCTGCAGTTGGCCTACCGTTTGATTGCCAAATCCGATATCGTTGTAGAAAACCACGCCGCCGGCACATTGAAGAGGAGAGGACTGGGCTACGAAGACCTGAAGAAGGTCAAGCCTGATATCATCATGCTCAGCTCCTGCATGCAAGGGCAGACGGGACCGTACGCCAGCCATGCTGCCTTCGGGCATCAACTGGCAGCCCTTTCAGGGGTTAACCAGATTACCGGATGGCCCGACCGCCCGCCGGGATGGGTCGGACCTTACACCGATTTTATCGCTCCCCGCTATAATCTTGTTGCTCTGCTGACTGCGCTAGATTATCGGCGCCGGACCGGCAAAGGGGTGTTTCTCGATATGGCGCAGTATGAAGCCGGCATCCAGTTTATGGCGCCCCTCCTTCTTGACTACACCGTCAATAAACGGGTAGCCAATCGGATGGGAAATCGATACCCCAGTGCGGCCCCTCACAATGCCTACCGTTGCCTTGGGGAGGACAGGTGGTGCGCTATCGCCGTCTTCACAAATGAAGAGTGGGCGAACTTTTGCGAGGTAATCGGCAAGCCGGCAATGGCGAGAAACGCCAAGTTTAATACCCTGCTGGCCAGGAAAGAGAACGAGGAAGAGTTAGACCGGCTGGTCAATGAGTGGACGGGTAGCCGAACCGCGGAAGATGTCATGAGCAAGATGCAGGCAGCCGGAATAGCCGCCGCTGTGGTGGAGACTGCTGAAGACCAGATGGATAAAGACCCTCAGTTGAAGCACAGAGGCTTCTTCAAGGAAGTCGAGCGTCCGGGTGGCGGAGGCACCTACCGCGCCTGGCCGGGAGCGCACTTTCTGCTCTCGAAGACGCCTTTCGATATGAAGCGCGCCCCGATTGTGGGCGAGCACAATGACTATGTCTTCAAAGGTATCCTGGGACTATCGGATGAGGAAATGGCGGAACTGGCGAAGGAAAAGGTTATCGATTAGGCCTGGTCAGGCTGCCCCTGATTGTGGTGGGCTTCACCTACTTTTTGCTTTTTGACGTGGTTGATTTATAAGTGATAATGCACCGGAAGTCAGACTTGTAAAAGCAGTTGCCGAAAAGTATTTAAACGACATCACAAATGTAGAACGTATTCCAAAGGGCCGGTCAACATACGTCTATCGCGTGACAAACAGATTCCAATACATACTATATGCGCTTTTTGCACATTCACTGCGTTCAGTGTAAACTCTGCGAAAAACACCGTTTCCCGGATTCGACGACTGGACATTTGAAAGGAAATATGATATTATAATTACAAGGAGGTAAGAAATCATGCTGGCAAAGAAGACATCTAAGAATCAGATTACTCTTCCCAGGGATATAGCCAAAAATTTTCCCGACACCGTCTATTTCGACGTTCTTATGGATGATAATCAGATAGTACTCAAACCTGTAAAATTTTCACCTTCGGGCTCTGCTTTAGAAAAAGCGAGATTGAAAATGAAGAAGCTGGGCATGACCGAACGCGATGTTGAAGAGGCCATAATTTGGGCGAGAAAAGACGCAAAATAAAACGCGTAGTCCTGGATACGAACGTTATTGTTTCGGCTTTACTTTTCGAGGGGCAGTCATCTGCACTCGTCGGACTTTGGAAGCAAGGGAAAATCATCCCATTGGTTTCCACAGAGACTCTGAAAGAGATAATAAGGGTGTTAGCCTATCCAAAATTCGATTTGCGAGAAGAGGAAATCAAGTCGATTATTAACGAAGATATTCTACCTTACGTGGAAACGGTAAAAATAACCAGGGAAATAAAGGGTATTAGTTCCGATGCAGCGGATGATATTTTCCTGACTTGCGCTTTAAATGGTAAAGCCGAGGCTATTATTAGCGGGGATACCCACTTGCTGAGTTTGAAAGAGTTTGAAGGTATTCCCATATCAAAAATTACGGAATTCCTCACCTGAGGTCATAATCTCTGATGTGCTAACTGATTCGATGGCGGTGGGTTGTGCTCACCTACGAATTAGCATACCTTCAAGTACTCTCGTGCGAATAGTCTCTTGGGTCCGGTAAAATCGGGTTTTCCGGTTTTGCCTGATCGCATAAGAATCTTAGAGGATTGCTTCGCCCCGACAAGTCGGGGCGAAGCAATGACAATGTTAACTATCGCCAGGCATCGATGCTGTAGGCGGTGCCGCGGCCGTTAAGGACGGAGAGTGTCTCGTCCTCTCCGCCGCCGACGATTAAGCAGTTGCCAAAGGGGTCGTCCCCGCCGGCCGGCACCAGGTAATCATCGGGCAGTTCTTTCCAGTGTTTGCCGGAAGTCTTTTCTATGCCCATCCAGCCGTTAGTGGTCAGGTCGGGACCCGCGCGCAGCCTGAACTTGCCCAGCGGCTCGAAGCTCTTCTTCCAGAGCCATTCGTAGACTTCTTCTTTGGACTTAAAGCCCAGTTGCTGCAGATGCTTAGCCATCTGGGGCATGATGACGAGTGTTCTTGGACCTTCCCGGCTCGCCCAGAGCTCGGGCACCATGTACTCCAGGAAGTTGTGTGGGCCGGGCGTGCCTTTTACATTCAGGCGTCGGGCGATGCCCCCGTGGCCGCTCTTCTGAAGAGCGCGGTATCCGCCCGGAGGCCAGCCGCCGGCCCCCAGCATCCCCGGCCCGTTCACCACCATGACGACGCTCTCGTCCTTTTCGAAGCCGAACTCCTCATTCAAGCCTTTCCAGCCCGGCGGCAGGGCATCCGCATTCTCGGCGAAGCAGCAGCCGCCGACGTTGAAGGGATTGCCAAAATTACTCAGGCGGGTCATGCCTGAAACAGCGCCGCCAAGGTTAAGCGCCATCAATTGATAGGTGCGGCCGATAGTGGTATTGGCCGGATTGCCCGGGTCCATCATGCCGATGCCGGCATTCATCCTCAGCTCTTTAACGATGGGGCCGCTGACGCAGACCCATTGCCCATTGCTGCCGCCGGCGGTGCCGGTGGCGCAGTCCGATTGAGCGATGGCCAGCGCTACGGGCAGGTACTCGGGTTTGCAGCCGGCCATAACGGCATTAATGGCTACTTTTTCCACTGTCGCCGTCCGTCCCATCGGCTGGAAAAGTACCGGGTCGCCCTTCCTTCTTGATTCTCCACGGCGTCCCTGGATATCGAAGGCGTAGGGGATTATCTCATCAGGCTTGTGGCTGGTACCGGTGAGCATTTCCTTTACCCGTTCTTCGGTGGGGATTCTTATCGGCAGACCGTCGGTATAGACGGCGATAGGCGCATCCAGCGGGAAGGGGATATCCATAGTTTGCTGGTAAAAGGTCTCGGCTTCCTCAAGCGTTCCTTCGAAGAGTACTCTCGGTTGAGGCGGCGCCCAGCGGCCGCCTTCCTTTTCTTCTTTGGTCAAGGGTCTGGTCAGGGCTTCGAGCATCGGCTCAAGAAACTCATCGACCGAGGCCGGACCAGGAACTTCGCGGGGAGCGTGCAGGTAGCGAACGTTGGGGACACCGTTTATCAGCGCAGTTTGCTTGACCAGCTCATCCTGGTCTTCATAATCGACCGTTACGGTCGGGATGCCGGCTTTCTCAAGCTTGGCGATGTAGGGCAACTGCCCCCATACCGCACCCGGTCACCAGGCTATCCCTTGTATCACGCCGTCAGCCGTTTTCATCTCCTCTTCCGATATCGGGATGGCATTGGTCATGTAGGTCTTCTTTATTCTCCAGTTCACGTCAGGATAATCGCCCTTTAACCGCTTCTCAAGAGCGATGGTGATATCCGGCTCGCCGCAGATACTCAGCCAGATTTCCTTGCCGTTGATGGTATCGAGGCGTGGCGCCAGCGGCGCTATGTCCACTGGATTCTGGATGCCGACGGGGTTGAGACACTTGTAGACTTTGTCTGCCATTGTTGCCCTCCTTGATTTATTTCAGCTTCCTGATGTCACCGGTTGCATTAATAGCCCATGGACTTTTTCAATTCCTTGTCAAGCCAGACCCACTGGACAAAGGACTCGTAATAGCCGACGCTGGTTTCACCGCCGTAGTTCTTCACCCAGGGCCACCAGAAATTATAGGTAGGTATCTTGGGGCGCGGAATAGCGTAGGCCTGGTCGAGAACGTATTTCATCAATTCCTTGTACAAGCGCATAGCCTCGGCTTCGCCCTTGGTGACCATGGCCAGACGTACCTCGTCCAGGGCTTTGTCAATCACCGGGTCGGCGGGGTGTACATAGACGTTGGCTTCACCTTCGCCCTGAAGGTGAGGCGCGGTGAGGAACATCGTGGCGTCAGCGCCTCCCCCGGTAGCTATGCCTTCATATTGCCCGCTGATTTTCAAGGAACTGACGACGGCGCTCTCCCTGACATCGAGCTTCAGGTCGACGCCCACCTTAGCCCACATATCCTTCCATACCGAGAAGAAGTCAACCTCAGTCGAAGTAACGAGGACCGAGGTCTTGAAACCATTCGGGAAGCCAGCTTCTTTCAGGAGCTGCTTCGCCTTTTCGGGGTTATAAACGTAAAGTTCTTTCACCGATGCCGGCATCTCCGGGTCGTCAAGGCTAAGGTAGAGGTCTTCGTAGCCCGGTAGCGGTTGACTCGGCCAGGTGAGGATTTCCCCACGACCGCCGAACAAGCCATCGACTACGGCCTTAAAATCGGTAGCCATCAGCATTGCCCGGCGAACGCGGATATCGTTAAATGGAGGCCTATCTATCCTCAAACCTGCTGCGGTCATGCGTGAACCCGATGCCGTCTCCAGCTCCTTTAATGCCGGAACAGTCTTCCTCATCTGGGCAGCCTCTTCCCAGTTAAAGCCACCCATCTGGTCGACCTTACCGGTGCGCAGGGCAGCTTCCCGGGTGGAAGCATCCGGTATGATGAGATACTTCACTGCATCCAGATAGGGCAACTGGTTGCCCTTGCCCGGCCCGATAGGGTCTTTCATCCAGTAATTAGAGTTCCTGACCAGAGAGGCGCTGCTACCAGGCACGTACTCCATAAGTATGAATGGGCCGGTGCCGACGGAGTTCTTCCAGTTCAACATGTTGCCGTATTTGGTAATTACCTCCGGCGGCTGCATGTAGGCGGAATCTCCGAAACGGCTTATCGTGGTTATCAGGGCGGTCAAGGGCACCTTAACCGTTACTTCCCAGGGGCCGGTCTTGGTAATCACAGCCGCCCTTGTTTCAGGATTAGCCCGGTAGATATAGGCGGTGGGGTCGGTATTGGTTCTCTTTAAAGATTGGACGACGTCATCAGCGGTCAATTCCCGCCCGTTGACGAGGCGGCTGGCTTCACTAGCGGGATTCAGCGCCCAGTGCATCCCCTGGCGAATCTGGTAGACGATGGCTCCCTCGTTTTTCGCGGTATCGACGGTCCATTTCGTGCTCTCAGCGACATAGCCTGTCTTGAGGTCGAAGCGGTCATATTGATTCATGGCCCAATCGGTTTGTTTGGTGCCGTAGCCTCCCGCTGGCCCTTTCGCCCAATCGCCCGACCAGAGTCCCTGGTTAGTCAGATGAAGGGTGGCGCCCATCACGGAGTGTTGAATCGCATCCCAGCGGGTGATGTCTCCGCTCTGAGGGAGTATCAGCGTACCGCCGTATTCAGGGGCCTCGGCGGCGGGTTTTACCGCCTCCTGCTGCGGCTTTTCTTGTGCCGGAGCGGCCGGGGCGCTCGGGACAGCCGGAGTTACCAGTGCGGTCGGAGCCGTCGGAGTAGTTGGAGTGGTCGGTGCTGCCGCCGGGCTGCAGGCGGCCAGAATCAGAATTAGCGCCATCAAACTACTTACCAATAACCACAGAATCTGCTTTTTCATTCTTTCCTCCTCCACTCGGTTATTCGTTTCCCCACAGACTGGTCAGATTAGATAGGCAGGCGTAGTATCCTGCGGGCATTATCCTCAAAAATCAACTTCTTGTCCACGTCATTGATTGGCATATTTTCAATGGATTCAATGGTCTGCCGGGTGTACCTCTCTCCGAACTGGCTGTCGTACGGGAAATCAGTGCCGAAGACCAGGTGGTCGGCGCCGCAGAAAGCCAAGCCACACATCAGCGCGGGCGTGCTGCCATAAACGGCCGTATCGAGATAGAACATCTTGAAGTAGTCTATCGGCGCTCTGGTGAGTCCCTGCTTGTAGCGTGCCCGGCGCAGCATCTCGGCATGGTCGTAGGAGCCGATGATTCGCTTCTCAAGGAAGGGTACCATGCCACCGCAGTGGTGAGTGATGAACCTGAGGGTAGGGAATTTCTCCAGCACGCCGCTAAAGACGAGCCGGGTCATAGCGACGGTGGTCTCATAGGGCCAGCCGAAATTGCTGAATATCATGAACCGGGAGCGGTTCTCTGACCGGTAATCCGGGTAATCGACAGTTCTTTCGGGGTGAATCCAGATGGGCAGGTTGTATCTGGCCATTTTTTCGTAGAGCGGCCAGAATTCAGCTGCATCCAGGGGTTTGTCATTGGTCGGGGAAAAGATTTGCACGCCCCGGAACTTGAGGTCGAGTATCGCCCGGTCGACTTCCTTGAGGGCAGCGTCCATATCGTTCATCGGCAGGTGGGCGACGGCGCAGGGGAAGCGGTCGGGGTACTTCAGGACGATTTCCGCCATTTCGTCATTGGCCAGCCTGGCCAGGTCGATCGCTTTTTGGGGAGTGGTAAAAAGCTCCAGAGGCGGCTGGGTGACGGTCAGCACCTGCATCAGGCCATCAAATTTATCCATGATACGAAATCTGTGGTCCAGGTCGAAGAGCGTCGGCAAGGATTCAATGACATCCTTTAAGTAGAAGTCGGGAGGCGCTGCTGCATAGAGAGCCTCCTTGTACTTCATAGGCAGGATGTGCTGGAAGATATCTATTTTCAACACTACTCAAAGCTCCTTTTGTTCCGCTAGATTTTTACGAAATCCCTCTCTTTTTCCCTTTTCCAAAGGGAGGTGCCTGCATATTTCCCCCTTTGGAAAAGGGGGACTAAGGGGATTTTCGATTTTGAAATCCCTCTTAATCTCCCTTTACCAAAAGGGAGAAAAACCCTCTACTTCAAGAACTGTTTGAAAAATCTGGTGTGGGCGACTTTGTTTTCGAGCTTGAAGAGTCTGACCGCATTGCCGCCCAGGAGGAGATTAAGGTCGTCCTGAGTTATATCCAGCTTGTCTATCCACCGTAAGCTCTGGCCGAAGATATCGGGCTGGTGGGCAGGCACGCCCTCTTTGCGGTTCTGGTCGAAGTATGTAGTGGGATAAGCGCCGGGCCACCACTGTACCGGGTGGGCGGCTCCCCAGTCCGTGCCCCACAGCAATCTCTCGATGCCGATGTTCGGGTCGCGTAGCGGTTTTTCATAAAGCTCCGTCCACCACTGGCCGGTCTCCAGGTAAACATTGGGGTGGGCAGCGGCTACCTCGAGACAGAGCTCCCAGGTCCTGTCCGACCACCACCCGTCCACGCCGCCGTGCGCCATAATCAGGGGCACGTCAGGATAGGCGGCGGCGACATCGTGTGCCAGCAAGGGATTGCCCCTCTCACCCAGGGACCGGCTGCCGAGCTGGGATTTGCCTCCGGAGTATCCCGAGGCGCCTCCGGTATGCCAGCCTATCGTAACCTTGTGCTTCTTAGCCACCTCCATAATGTGGCAGATTTGCTCGAAGCGTTCTCCCCAGTCCATGGGCTTGTTCAGGTCCTCGACCGGACCCGTCGGCATCCCCTCGCCGATACCGACGTATAGCCCGGTACTGAGCTTTTCGTCCAGGTCCTGGCAGAGCCCCTCTATCGTCCACTCTACCTCGCCATTCTTGCATTTTTGCACGTAGGCGCTGCCGTCATAGGTAGCGACGAATTTATCGGGATACTTTTTTATCACCTCTTCGGTCAGGCTGCCATCCCCGGCTCCAGGCCCGGGATGAAGCACGCACAAATCGACACCGTAGCGCTCCATATCGTAAAACAACCTTGGTGAGTTATCATACCCTTCGAGCACCCGCATGCCCTGACCCAATCCGACAAAATCGGGGGTTGCCCCGCGTTCCTTCCACTTAAGGGCAAGACGCAGATGGTGAACATGGGTATCGATAATAAACCGGCCTTTTGGTATTCCCATTCCGTCCTCTCCTCAGAATTCGTTTTGTTAAGTTGTCTGCCGTGAAGAGTCGGGGGGCCCCCAGAAAAAAGTGGCGGCCCCAAATTTAAAAATAACAAGAAAAGCCATGATAGCAAAACGTCAACAGACACTTTAATAGCTCACTCAAATAAACATCTCCAAGACCCCGATAATAATTACAAACGCAATA
>JACPPR010000046.1 GCA_016190895.1 Chloroflexota bacterium
GTACCAGCTTTCCTTAATTAGGACAGCATCCTTATTGACTGGTAAACCTGATTTTTCAAAATGCAATATCTTGTCTAAAATACGCACGAAATTACAAGGAGAACATCCGATTCTTAGCTAATTTGGACAGCAATGCCTCAGTCCCCCTTTGCCAAAGGGGGAAGAACTAGGGCAATAAAAACACATGGAAGGCGTCTCCCTTTGATAAAGGGAGAAAGAGAGGGGGATTTAGACCCTTAGCGGGAAGCTCTCGACAGCGCTAAATTTGACACCAGTCGGTTAGTCTTGCTATCATAGAATTTATTCAGGATAAGGTTCTAACGAACCTGGAGGTGGAGAGATGGGCGTGAGAAAACTGAAGTCATATCTAGCACTTGTCCTCACTCTGGTCACACTGCTGGCGATAACCATACCGGGAGCTGGCGCCAGCGCCAACAACGGAAATCTTCAGCGTTATATCGTCACTTTTCAAGAGGGCACGCCTGTAAACGAGCCGGCCCTCCGGGGGCTGGCTCACCGTTTTGGCGGCTCTTATAGCGAGTTATCCTTGATCAACGGGGCTGTAATTGCCCTGCCCCCGCAGGTGCTTGCCTCACTGCGGGCTATTCCCGGGGTAGCTTCGGTTGAAGAGGACGGGCTGGTCTACGCAATAGGTTCGGGAGATAGCTCCGAACCCGAAGTTACGGCAGCCTGGGGCGTCGACCGCATCGATGCCGAGAGGGCCTGGGGAACGGCGAACGGGACCGGGGTCACGGTCGGCATCATCGATACCGGCATCGATTACAATCATCCTGAACTGGCTGCCGCCTACGGCGGCGGCTATGATTTTGTCAATAAAGACTCCGACCCATCGGACGATAACGGTCACGGGACGCATGTTGCCGGCACGATTGCTGCCGCCCGCGATGGCAATGGTGTCGCCGGGGTAGCCCCCGGAGCCAGCCTCCGGGCTTACAAAGTGCTTAATGCGAACGGTTCCGGCTACTGGAGCGATGTTATCGCCGCTCTCGGGCAGGCTGTAACGGACGGCGTTCAAGTGGTAAATATGAGCCTCGGCGCCAATACCGCTCCCAAGGCTCTCCAGACGGCTTGCGATAATGCCTATGCGAAAGGCGTCTTGCTGGTGGCGGCGGCCGGAAATAGCGGCTCGGGAAGCGTCAGCTATCCGGCCAAATACGCCAGCGTCATTGCTGTCGCGGCTACCGACTCGAGCGATAAGCGGGCCTATTTCTCTAACTTCGGTTCGCAGATAGAGCTTGCCGCTCCGGGTGTCGCCGTGTATTCCGCTTACCCCGGTGGTGGGTACGCCACTCTTTCCGGAACATCGATGGCAACCCCGCACGTTGTCGGCAGCGCCGCGCTCGTCTTTGCTGCGGGCATCGGCGATAACGACGGGAAAAACGGCGCCGCTAACGAGGTGCGCGCCAGGCTGCAACAAACGGCGGATGACCTGGGCACAACCGGCAAAGACAAATACTATGGCTACGGCCTGGTCGATGCCGAGCAGGCAGCTACCGGTGGTCAAACTCTTCCGTAATATCCTGACCTTGTGAAATCTCGGGGGAGCCAGCTCGAGCTGGCTCCCTTTTTATTGCCTTCTACGCAGTTTTCCATTCCGTTCCCGTATCGGAGTACGGGACAGGGCTTGACACGCTGAGATGTTATGGCACTTAAACGTGGCAATCTGGGTGGGGAGCCGGTAGAGACACGGCATGCCGTGTCTCTACGATTCTTGGTGTCTTCACGTTTCGAAATCTATCATGCTGGACAACCAGCCACAAAAAATGAAATTACCCCTCACCTCAGTCCTCTCCCGCAAGGGGAGAGGAGGTATTTCGTAGCAATGACAGGGCAAATTTGTTCCGAGAATCCACGATTTACGGCACAATGGGATATGTTGACAGCTTACACTGAATCGTGTAGAATCTAATCGTGGCTAATCGATATCAGGCGGGCCGCCGGCAGTGGGACAGCCAGCGTATCCGGGCATTAAGACAGCATCTCGGTTTAACCCAGCGCGAGTTGGCGGATAGGCTGGGCACTCGCCAGCAGACCATCAGCGAATGGGAGTTGGGCTTATATAACCCGCGAGGAGCCTCGGCCACGCTGCTTTCCATGGTGGCCGAGCGGGCCAATTTCAAGTACGAAGCGGCTCCCCTGAAAAAAAGGTCTTGACTGTTACACGTTAACGTGTGAAAATATCACTACCCAGATAGAGCGGTTTCAAAACCGCTCTTATTAGGCAACATGATACACGATAGCGTGTAATAACGTGAGAGTTTGAGAGGGCGAAACCCTCTCGAGAGAACTCCTTTCCCCTCTCCTTAAAGGAGAGGGGTAGGAGTGAGGTATTTCATGAATAATCTCACCGAGAAGGAAATCGCCGAAATCTGGCAAAACCAGCTAGTGGAAGGAGACCGTTTAGCCACTGAAGACGGTGCTCCGCTACAGGTAATCTATCCCGGCCGTCTCAATGGCGACCGGGGGGCTGATTTTCAGCAGGCTGTCATCGTCAGAGGGCGCGAACTGATCAGGGGAGATGTGGAGATACATGTCAGAACGAGCGATTGGCAGGCGCACGGGCACCATCTGGACGCCGCCTATAACCGGGTAATCCTGCATGTCGCCTTCTGGCATGACACCGGGTCGCCAATCCGGCTGCAGAACCGCCGGGAAGTGCCCACTTTGGCTCTGGAGAAATATGTCAGTTTGCCTGTTAACGAAGCGCCTGATTCGGTCGTGCCTGAAAAAGATGTCGACCTCCCCTGTGTTCGGCTGACCTGCCGGATGAAGGCGAGCCAGGCAGGTGAGCTTCTGGACAAAGCCGGTGACGCGCGTTTCCTGATTAAGGCAGACCGCTTCAGGCAGGATTTGTCCCGTGCCTGGGCCAGCCAGTCTCTCTACCAGGGGGTGATGGGCGCTCTGGGCTATAGCTGTAATAAGATACCCTTTCTCGAGCTGGCCCGCCGTTTGCCCCTCCGCTTCCTGGAATCGGTGACCCGCAACAATCTGCCGGATGCCGAATGGCTTTTGCGGCGGCAGGCGCTCTTGCTGGGAACAGCCGGTCTGCTTCCCCTGCTGTGCAAAAATGGCTGGTATTCGGATATCCCGGGCAGCGAGCGGCTGGCTGAACTGGAAAGGCTGTGGGCCGCTTCTCCTCCCACCAGGGTGATGTCCCTCGATGACTGGCGGCTGGTGCGGGCCAGGCCGAACAACTCTCCAATCTTCCGCTTGCTGGCCTTGAGCTATCTCCTGCTCCGTTACCGTGAGCCAGGCTGGCTCGAAGGGCTGGCCGGGCTGGTCAGACAAGCGCCGTTGAGCCGGGGTGGGCACAAGAGTCTGGAAGCGGGACTGACGGTTACCATCGATAGTTTTCCATCAGGCTGCTCCGGTCAGAGCCGCCGAGTGGATAGATTGACTCTGCTCGGCAGCCAGCGGGCGGATGATATTATCATCAATGTCCTACTGCCCTTCACCCTGGCCTGGAGCCAGTCCATCGCCCAGCCTGATTCAGGCGATAAAGCCTTTGAACTTTACCGTCTTTATTCCAGGCTGACCAGAAACTCCGTAGAGGAACGTATGACCAGTCGTCTCGGCATAGATAGAAAACTGGTCGATTCCGCCCGCCGCCAGCAGGGACTGCTTCACATTCATAACAACTTCTGCGAAACGGGCAGGTGTGACGAATGTCCTCACGCCAGCTTTAGCGCGGGCACCACGTCTAAATCGAGGCCGTCTGTCTTGCCGGCCCGGAAGCGGAAATAGCCGCAGGCGGCAATCATGGCGGCGTTATCGGTACACAGTCTCAGGGGCGGGATGAGCACCGGCAGGGGGGATTCCTCCAGCAGGCGCTGGCGCAGTCTTCTGTTGGCGGCGACCCCCCCCGCCACCAGTATCTGTTCTACCCCGTACTCCCTGGCGGCGGCGATTGCCTTGGTTACCAGCACCTCGACCACCGCTTCCTGAAAGCTGGCGGCGGCATCGGCCGGGCTGGCGATTTTGCCCCCCTCGGCCAGGCGCAGCAGGGCGGTCTTGATGCCGCTGAAGCTGAAATCGTTCGTCCCTTTCAGCCAGGCGTGGGGCAGAGGCACCGAGGGCGTGCCTGTTTCGGCGGCTTGCTGGATAACCGGGCCGCCCGGATAACCCAGACCCAGTATGCGGGCCGCTTTATCGAAGGCTTCTCCGGCAGCATCATCCCGGGTCCGCCCCAGGAGCGTATAGTCTCCGTGACCCTTCATCAGCACCAGGTCGCTGTGCCCTCCGGAGACAATCAGGCAGACCAGGGGGAAGTTCGGTTTCAGGGACGACTCGACCAGCCAGTTGGCGTAGATATGCCCTTCGAGATGGTTCACCCCGGTCAGCGGCAAGTTGTGCGCCAGGGCAATCGCTTTAGCCGTATTCACCCCGACCAGGAGCGAACCGGCCAGACCCGGCCCGTTGGTTACGGCGATGCCATCCAAGTCCCGCCAGGTTGCTCCGGCTTCGGCCATTGCCTGTTTGATAACCGGGATAACGGACAGGATATGCTGGCGGGAGGCAACCTCGGGGACAACGCCACCGTAGCGGGCGTGGATTTCCAACTGAGAAGCGACCCGGTCGGAAAGGATGCGCGCCCCGTCCTCGACAACACCCGCCGCTGTCTCATCACAGGAGGACTCGATGCCAAGTATTCTCATATACGTGTGAATTATAACATAGAGCCTGTTGCGGCGTTACCATACCGACGAAAGTCGGTATCCAGAACCACTGGATTGGAGCGGCTTCTTCTGGATTCCGTGTCAAGCACGGAATGGAAAACCAGCGGGCTGAAAGCTCGTAGCTGCCAGCTTTTTGACATCGCTCTTAACAGTTGATATGATGATAGAGACTGGCGGATTTCTTGCCAGCAAATATATGGATGGTATTAGCGGCCTATTTTTAACTCTCCTCGTGATTTCCCTCGGATTCGCTGCGTTCTTCTGCAGCGCTGAAACAGCTTTTATCGGTTTTCAGAAGCTCCGCCTGCAGCACCTGATAGAAAAGGGAGACCTCCGGGCCAAGACTGTAGCCAAAATCGTTGAGCACCCGGAGAAATTCCTGGCTACGGTTCTTCTCGGCGTTAATTTCTTCGAGACGGCGGCGGCCACGCTGGCTACGATAATCGCTGTTGACCTGTGGGGTGAGAACCTGGGGGCAGCCGTTGCCACTGTCGTTGTTACTATCGTGACCCTGGTGCTTGCCGAGTTTATCCCCAAGAGCCTGGCCGCTCGCTTCGGAGAGAAAATAGCCCTCGCTTATGCCGGCCCGATAACTGTTATCTCGGTTATTTTTTATCCCTTTGTTTACCTGCTCAAGCATATCGGTATCAGATTCTCCAGGTTAGCCGGGGAAGACGGCCACCCCAGGCCGACGATTAGCGAAGCGGAAGTGCGTACCGCTATTACCGTCGGGCATCGGGAGGGGACGGTGGAGACGGAGACAGCTGAAATGCTGCACAACGTCTTCGAGTTCGCCGACCGTCCGGTACGGGAAGTGATGGCGCCGCGTATGGATGTCATTTTTGTCGAAAAGGGCGCTACATTGGCCGATTTCTTTGAGTTGTATGTCCTGCATCCCGTGTCCCGTTACCCGGTATATGAGGAACGCCGAGACAATGTCGTCGGTATCCTCTCGGTGTGGGACGTTCTGCTGGCGGTAGCCAAGGGTACTATCAGCAAGGACAGTGCTATCGATGAGCTTATCCGTCCCGCCCATTTTGTGCCCGAAACCAAGCCGGTGAGCGAACTGCTGGCCGAGATGCGGGATAAGAACTTCCAGATTGCCATAGTCGTCGATGAGTTCGGTGGCACGGCCGGCATCGCCAGTTTTAACCAGCTGGTTGAAGAGATTGTCGGTCCCGTCGGGGATGGGCTGGCCGGGGCGGAAAAGGACTTCGAGGTTATCGATGAGCATACTTTTCAGATTGACGGCGGCATGCGCGTCGAAGAAGTGAACGAGGAGATGAGCCTGGGGCTGCCGGAAGGGGATTACGAGACGGTGGCTGGTTTTATCCTTCACCTTCTCCATCGCATACCGAAGCAGGGCGAGCAGATCAAGTGGAGAAATTTGAAGTTAGTCATTACCAAGATGAGCGGCTTGAAAATCGAAGAAATAATGGTAACCAAGGAAAAGGGCCATTTAGCTACGGAGACCGTGCAGAGCGATGCAGCGTCTACGAATTAGGTTCGGCCGGGGAGAAGAGACAAAGTTTATCTCCCATCTGGACGTTATCCGGCTTTGGGAGAGAGCATTGCGGCGCGCTCAAATCCCCCTGGCTTACTCCGAAGGTTTTCACCCCCACCCAAAGATGTCGCTAGCGGTACCCCTCGCCGTCGGCGTCACCAGTGAAGCCGAGCTGATGGATATCTTTGTGTCCAGACCGGTGTCTCCGCACTGGTTTACCGATGCCCTCAATCAGCAACTGCCGCCGGGCATCAAAATCCTGGGCATCTATCAAACCGGACTGAATCTGCCTTCCCTGCAATCCCAGGTCCGCTATGCCGACTACCGGGTGCAGATTGAGACCCCTGAGACAGCCGCCAAAGATGTAGAAGCCGCCGTGACCGCTCTGCTTGCGGCCGAGAGCGTCCCCTGGCATCACCAGAGGGATACCGGGCAGCGCAGCTACGACCTGAGAGCTTTGATAGACGACCTGCGCCTGGTGGGTATCTCCGACTCCGTTGCTACCATTGAGATGAGGTTACGCTGCGATAGCGGCGGCTCAGGGAGGCCGGAACAGGTCGTCCTGGCCCTGGGTTATACTCGGCATCCCCTGTCCATCCACCGCACCAAACTTATCCTGGATGTCTGATGAGGAAACATAATTAGTAACCTGATTGTCAACCCACCTGTATTACTTCGGATTGTCAGCCTGAAACATCCAGTGAAATCCATACTTGTCGGTGAGGTCTCCGTATATTCCAAAAAACTCTTCTCTCAGAGGATTTACAGCCTTCGCTCCAGTAGATAGTTTTGAGAAGAGTGTTTCGATTTCTTTTTTGCTCTTACAAACAAGACACAGACTGACAGTATTACCGTGTCGGTACTCTTCTTCGTCAAGCTTGTCAGAACCCATAAGCATGATAGCGCCGTTGGTCAGCACGGAGTGCAGTATCTTGCTATGCATTTCAGCCGGCATCTGGGCTGCCATCGGCGAATCTCCGACAGTCATCAGATTCAATTCACCGTCCAAACACCCTTTGTAGAACTCCATCGCCTCCCTGCAATTGCCCTCGAATGTCAGATAAGCATTGAATTCGGCCATCTTACTTTTCGCCTCCTTGCATCTTTTCCAACAGCGCTACAGTTTTCACAGATTACTCGCCCATTTCCCAGGGGGTCATTAGTTGGAAGTAGTTTCCGTCAGGGTCGGCGAAGGTTGCTATCCAGGAACCTTCCATTTCATAAGGCTCCTTTATTACTTTTGCGCCCTGACCTTTGATTCTCTTAAACTCTCCTTTTACATCTTCTGTTTCGAAATTAAGTATCACTCTCTGAGGTTCTTTGGCTTTGCTCTTAACTTCCGAGTGTTCTCCAAGCATGAAATACGTGTTTCCTGCCTGCCAACCGTACCAGCTATCTTCCGCCAAATCGGCTGGCTTGCCAAACACTTTCTCATAGAACTCGGCAAGAACTTTGGGTTGCGCTGAGCCAATCATGATGGAACTAAGATTCAACATACTTCACACTTCCTACAAATATTCTTGATTACCCCGAAAATAGATGTGTTGGCGATTATGTGTCCCGTAGAGACACGGCATGCCGTGTCTCTACAATGCAAACGGGTCGTAATCAGGATGACTACCTTAGTATTTTCATACTTCGTGGTGCTGGCTGTAAGCCAGAATGGAAAATTATTGGACAATTGTCAGAAAACTATCGCCGCTCGTACGCTTGCCTTAAACCGTCTATATCAAGCTTCTTCATTTGAAGCATTGCCTTCATAACCCTTTCCGATTTCCGAGCGTCTTTGTCTGCCACCATCTCGCCCAATATAGTGGGGACCACCTGCCACGACACACCGTATTTATCCTTCAGCCAGCCGCATTGTTGCGCTTGTTCATCTCCGCCTTCAGAGAGCTTTTCCCAATAGTAGTCCACTTCTTTCTGGGTCTCGCAGTTCACCATAAACGAGATAGCTTCGTTGAAGGCAAATTTATGTTCATAAGCGCTGTCCATAGCCATAAACTCCTGTCCATAGAGAGAATTCGGCGTGCTTGATTGTCCCTTCCGGGTCTTGCTCGCCTTTGCCATAACGCGCTATCGTGCTGATGCTCGAATTCGGGAATATGGAGACATAATAGTTCATCGCCTCTTCGGCTTTTCCGTGTCGCTCCCCGACGAACATCAAGCACGGCGTGATTTTTTGCGCCCGACTCGCAAGCATCAATTGCCACGAAAGACCATATCTGTCCTGAAGCCAGCCATATCTCTCAGCGAACGGATATTTGTCCAACTCCATCAGCGCCATTCCGCCATCGGCGAGTCTGCGCCATAGCTCGTCTATTTCTTGAGGGCGCTCACAACTCACGAAAAACGACACTGCAGGCGTGAAAGTGAATACGGGTCCGCCGTTCAGCGCAACAAACTGCTGCCCCTCAAGCTCAAATGATACGGTCATGACGCTGCCTCTTGGTTTCCCAGAGGCCTTTGCTCCCGCTTCGCCATAACGAGCGACGCTGCCAATCTTTGAATCCTTGAAAAGGGACGTATAGAAACGCACAGCCTCTTCGGCTTGGCTATCGAACCACAGGTTTGGAATAATTCCTTGCATACTGGTCTCTCGCCTTACCTTTGGTACAACTTCACGCCGTGGTTATTATAATGCGCAAATGGTTAACAAGTTATAAAACCAGTTTGAAAATAGTTACAAAATCATGTCAATTACGCATCTCCGGACATCAGAAGGCGATTAAGTAAGTCCCACCGGGTCGATGTCAATGAGCCAGCCCTATGGGAATGGTATCGAAGAGAGAAAGCGAAATTGCCCTTAGTCCCTTTCCGATTCGTTTTCACTCATACGGAATCCCGTATGAATCCCGATAAAATCGGGATGAATCGGGACTTTTCCAAAGAGGGATACCTGCAGCAGAGCAGATTGGTTGCTCAGGCATCCTCCCTTGAAAAGGGGAGACAGGAGAGAGATTTTATCTCCGCTTATAGGCGCACAGGCGAGGACGCCTATGCTACCTGCATTTTCGGGTACAAACCTAAGCCAGCCCCACGGGGTCGATATCAATTATCCACCCCTGCGGGATGGGTAAGGAGGCGAGAAACGAGGATAACTCTAAACCGCGGAGGACAATCTGCCAGCGGAACCTGCCCCGCAGGCGGTGGATGAAGGCCGGCGCCGGGCCGATGATAGTGATGCCGGCTATCCCCTTAGCCTCAATTTCTTCGACAAGCACCTGCTTCATCCTCTCCGCCTCTCGCTGGCAGGCAGCATCATTAGTACGGGTGTAAACGAGGCTGGCCAGCCGGCTGAAGGGCGGATTATTCAATTGGCGTCGATAATCAATCTCCTTAGCGTAAAAGCCGGCGTAATCATGGCCGGCAGATGCTCGGACAGCGTAGTGCTCCGGAGAGTAAGTCTGAATGATAACCTTACCCCCCAACCACCCCCTCCCTGCCCGGCCGGCTACCTGGCTCAGCAGTTGGAAAGTCCTCTCTCCAGCCCGGAAATCGGGCAGGTGCAAGGCGGTGTCGGCGTTGACCACACCCACCAGGGTAACCCCGGGCAGGTCAAGCCCTTTGGTTATCATCTGGGTGCCGATGAGAATATCCGCCTCGTGGCTGCGGAACTTGTCGAGTATCTCCTGGTGGGCATTCTTGCCTTTTGTGACATCGCTGTCCCAGCGTAGCCGCCGCGCCCTGGGGAAAGCTCCGGCTACCTCCTGTTCCAGCTTCTGGGTGCCGGCGCCGAGAAACTTGATGCGCTGGCTCCGGCATTTGGGACAGGTCTGGGGCACCACCATTCGGTAGTTACACTGGTGACAGGCAAGGATATCTTCTGCGAGATGATAGCTGAGGGCAACATCGCAGCGCCGGCAGGCGAGGACAAAGCCGCAATCCCGGCATTGAATGAAAGTGGCGCCGCCTCTCCTGTTAAGGAAAAGCATTACCTGCCCGCCGCCGGAGACCGCCTGGACGATAGACCGCGATAGAGAGCGGCTGAACATCGAGCGGTTGCCCGATTTCAATTCTTGCCTCAAGTCCACAACTTCCACCTGGGGCAGAGGCGTATTCTCCATCGGAGTTACTCGCCCGGGAAGCCTGAGCAGGTGGTAATCCCCCCGTTGAGCATGATAATAACTTTCCACATCCGGAGTAGCGCTGCCCAGCACGACCGTGGCGCCGGTCAGCTCAGCCAGCTTGATAGCCGCATCACGGGCGTGGTAGCGGGGGGACAGGTCGGATTGTTTATATGTCCACTCGTGCTCTTCATCGAGAATAATCAGGCCGAGGTCGGGCTGGGGGGCAAAAAGAGCGCTCCGAGGACCGATAACGACATCCACTTCGCCCTTCCTGATGCGCTGCCACTCGTCGAACTGCTCACCAGGCGATAGCTGGCTGTGCAGAACGGCAACTCTGCCCGCAAAACGTGAAGAGAACCGCTCTATGGTCTGGGGAGTCAGGGCAATTTCCGGCACCAGGACGATGCCCCGCTTGCCCAGTTTCACCGCCTCAGCCAGAGACTGCAGGTAGACCTCGGTCTTGCCCGAGCCGGTCACGCCGTGAAGCAAGAACACTTTCGGGGTTGCCTGCAGCCCGGACCTCAGACTTTCACAAATGGACTGAAAAGCCTGGTGCTGGTCGTTGGTAAGAGTCAGAGGAAAGGAGAGATTTACAGAGCGGCCGGCCAGAGGGTCACGCCTCACTTCAAGCCGCTGAAGGCGAATAAGGTTTTTCCGGACCAGGTCATCGATGGAGGCTTTATCGCACTTAGTCCCGCGCCGCGCTGTTGCCAGGGAGACAGGCTCTTTCTGCTCAGCCAGATATGAGAGCAAGTCCGCCTGTTTGGAAGTCATTCTTTCGCGCAATCGGGATACCGCTTGCCTGGCTTCTTCAGCATTAAGCGCAAGGCTGAGGAAAAGCTTTGGCCTTTTCCCCTTTTTTGCTGATTCTGCCTCGAAGCTCTGCAATATGCCTTTGCTTATTAAGGTATTGACAACAGACGTATCACATTTACATGCTTTCTTAGCTTCGGCTATATATACCGGTTGGGATTGTTGAGATAAGAATTCGAGAAGAGCAGCTTGTTTGGCGGTCTGTCTTTCATACGACCTGGCTATCTCTTTCTGGGCCTGGTCGGCATCGATGGCCAGACTGAGGTAGGTTTCAAATTTTGGCTTGACTCTCGTTGACTCCAGTTCATAATCGCGGCTCAGTAAGCCCCTCCCCACCAGTTGGGAGACCAGGCGCCGGGTTTTTATTTTGCCAAAACTTTTCTCAAGTTGGGTCTGGCCTATCCTGCCATACTTAACGACCAATTCGAGAATGAGTTTTCGGTCATCGCTTAGAGTGAATAAATCAAAATCGTCAGGTATCGAGGCGCTGAGAAAGGTGAGCGCTTTTCTCTCAAATCCGGGCGGCAGCATTAGAGAAACGGCATCGAAGAGGGGTGACAGATAATGCCGGCTGAGCCAGTTCGCCAGGGAAACATGGGCGGGCGAGAGGATGGGGCGGGCTTCTATGACTCCGGCGATGTCCAGCACATTTTCTACGGCCGGGACATCGTTCAGCTCCATGACGATGCCCTGGAGGAGCTTGCTGCCGAAGGGAACGAAAACGGCCTGGCCGACTTCGATGTTCAGTCCTTCCGGAATGGAATAGCTGAACGTGCGCCGCTGGGCGATGGGGGAGTTAACGCAGACTTCAGCGTACTTCATACAACGCTCCACCAACAAGTAGAGACACGGCATGCCGTGTCTCTACGCATGACAATCGAACGCGCCGCTGATTACTATGACTTGGCTTCAGGCGCTTTGGCTTCCGGGGTTGGAGCCGTCTCTGGAGCAGCTTCCGCCACCGGGGCTTCTGCTGCAGCTTTCGCCATCTCTGCCTCTTCCCGCTTCAGCCTTTCAGCTTCTTCCCGCTCAAGCTCCATTTCCTTGGGGGTCAGCCGTCTTTCCTTGAGCCGGGAGGTCTTGGCGCTGAGTCCACGCAGGTAGAAGAGCTTAGCACGCCGCACCTTACCCCGCCGCACCACCTCCACCTTTTCCACGCGTGGGGAAAATACGGGGAAAGTGCGCTCAACGCCGACCCCGTAAGTAACCCGCCTGACCGTGAAACTGGTGCCGATGCCCGCACTTCTCAACTTGATGACGACGCCCTGAAATACCTGGGTGCGCTCTTTATCTCCCTCGACAACCTTGCTGCTGACCTTGACGGTGTCTCCGGGATTAAACTCCGGGATATTCGGATTCGCTTTCTTTTCAATCACTGACTCGATATTCATTCAGCCCTACTCCCCTTATAGTCCTTAGTAACGTAAATTCCCATTCCGTGCTCGACACGGAATCCAGAAATACTAGCTATCAGTGGTGGGTTTCGCTTCGCTCCACCCACCCTACGGCTGGTTATTCATTCAGCCATACTAGCCTCAATATCAACGTGTCATTGCGAGTCCCGATTCTGCCGATTCACTCGTTCATACGGCATCCCGTATGAGTTTTACGAATCGGGACATCGGGACGTGGCAATCTCAAAAGATTTATCTAGATTGCCACTCTTCGCCAGCGCAACGGCATCTGTTGCAAAACAATCTATATATTACAGCTTCTGGGCTTCTTCCGCAAGTCTTCTCTCCGCCGGAGTCAGATTAGCTTTGTCCAATAAGTCGGGGCGGCGTAAAGCGGTGCGAATAATCGCCTGCTTACGACGCCACTTGGCAATCTCAGCATGGTTCCCGGAAAGGAGCACTTCAGGTACAGGCCAATCCCTATATACGGGAGGGCGGGTATATTGAGGATACTCGAGCAAACCGGCAGAGTGGGACTCATCGCCTGCCGATTCGGCTGAGCCAAGAACCCCGGGCACCAGCCTCACCACGGCATCGGCAACCACCATGGCCGCCAGCTCGCCGCCGCTCAGCACGTAGTCACCGATACTGATTTCATCTGTAACCAGGCGCTCACGTACGCGCTCATCGACCCCTTCGTAGTGACCGCAGATAAAAATCAGACGGTCGTGTCCGGCTAGCTCGTTCGCAATCCGCTGAGAAAACAGTCTTCCCTGCGGGGTGAGCAAAATAACCGGGGTAGTGCTCCCGTCTCCTTCAGCACCGGACTCCGACATGACAGCCTCTACCGCCTCGAAAATAGGCTCCGGCTTGAGCACCATACCTGCCCCGCCGCCGTAAGGGTAGTCATCGACGGTATGGTGTTTGTCATGGCTGCAGTCACGGATGTTGTGAAGGCCGATTTCAAGCAGCCCACGGTCGGCAGCCCGTTTGAAAATAGCCGAGCTAAACGGGCTGGTGAACATCTCAGGAAATAGTGTCAGAATATCGATTCTCATTTGTCTGTATTGTAACACGGATAGGAATGGGGGAGAAAACGTTTAGCGAGAGTTCCGAAATATTGACCAGTTTGCCTACCGAATGCTCATTATCGTCTCACGTATTTCAGGCGGGCTGCTACACACATAATCAGGAGTTGAATCGATGATTTCCTGTTCACTCCCGAATCCATAAGTGACGCCGACTGTCTTAATCCGGTTCGCCTTCCCCGCCACAATATCTTCTCGCCTGTCGCCGACCATTACAGTCTCCTCCGGAGCCAGCTTAAGATGAGCTAAAATGAATTCGATAAGCTCTGCCTTGTTATCGAAGCGGCCGTCCAATTCTGTGCCAAAGATGTCACTGAACCATCGAGCAAGGCGAAAATATTCGATAATTCTGTCCGCATATATTTTCGGCTTGGTCGTGACTATGTAAAGCCTGAACGAATTCTTATACAGTGTGGACAATAAATCTTCGATACCCGGATAAACCGCATTCTCAAACAAACCGACCGTTGAAAATCTTTCACGGTAAAGGCTCACAGCTTTCTCAATCAAGGGCTTTTCATCAGAACAAAGCAACTTTTCAAAAGTAGAACGGAGAGGAGGCCCGATGAAATCCTTAGCCTCAAGCTCACCGGGGTAAAGCCGGCCAAGCCGCTCAAGAGAGTACCTAAGACATTTTGCAATACCCTCTTCCGGGTCTGTCAGAGTGCCATCTAAATCAAAGAATACGTTTGAGAGCAACGGTCATCTCCGCCTGATTATCAAGCCTCATTTTAACACCTAGCCTGACCGATGTGAAGCCGCATACCGAGAACATATAGTGCAAAAAAAATTCTCAAAAAATCCCCAAATAACATATTGACAAAAGGGATTTTTTGGTTCAGAATGGTAGGAAATGGTAAATTATGGTAAATTATGGGGACAACTGTAGTTAATTGAGTTACCCCTCACCTTAGTCCTCTCCCGCAAGGGGAGAGGAAATAGAGAGTCAAAAGATGTTCTTGGGCGAGTTCGAATACAAAATCGATGAGAAAGGCAGGGTACCTATCCCTCCCAAGTTCCGCCAGGAGCTAAAAGAGGGGGTAGTCCTTACCACCGGACAGGAAAAGTGTATCATCGCCTACTCGCAAGGAAACTGGAACGAAATGGCAGACACCCTGACCAAGGGAACACTGGCGGCGAGCAAGCTAAGAAAGCTGAACCGCGCCCTCTTTGCCACCGCCTTCAGCCTCAACCTCGATGGGCAGGGAAGAATAGCCCTCCCGACCCCTCTACGTGAATATGCCGGCATTAAAGACGAAGTCGTTATCGCCGGAGCTAATACCTACCTTGAATTATGGAATAAGGAACTCTGGGAGTCAGAAAAAGCAATTAGCCAGGAACAAGCCTGGCAGATTATAGAAAGCCTGGAACAACGTTGATAACCCTGTTGACGAGGCAGACGATGTCGGCAGCTGCGCATATCCCGGTCATGGTGGATGAAACTATCAAGGCGCTGGCGGTCCAGCCGGGAGGGCGCTATGTCGATTGTACCCTGGGCGGCGGGGGGCACGCTGCTGTCATTCTTGAACATAGCAGCCCCGGCGGACAGCTATTGGGAATCGACGCCGACCCGGAGGCGATAGCCACAGCCAGGCAAAGTCTGGAGCCATACGGGGATTCCGTGCTGCTGGTAAACGACAATTTCGTTAATTTAGAGGCAATCTGCTATAAGTATGACTTTCTGCCCGTCCATGGCATTCTCTTCGACCTGGGACTTTCTTCCCTTCAACTCGATGAATCCGGCCGCGGATTCAGCTTCCAGCAGAGAGCGCCTCTGGATATGCGCTTCGACCCCAGCCAGAAAGTCTCGGCTGCCGACATCGTCAACACCTATTCCGAAGCTGAACTGGCAAACCTGATATACACCTACGGCGAGGAGAGCGCCAGCCGGCAGATAGCCCGCCGCATTGTGCAGGAGCGCCCCATCAAGACCACCCTCGAGTTGGCCCAAACCGTAGAACGGGCGGTGGGGGGCAGAAGGGGGAGAATTCACCCCGCCACCAAGACCTTCCAAGCCTTGCGGATAGCAGTCAACCACGAGCTTGAAACCCTGGAGTCGGCCCTGAAACAGGCCGTCAACCTTCTCGGTTACGAGGGCAGGCTGGTGGTTATCAGCTATCATTCTCTCGAAGACCGCATCGTGAAACAATTTATGCAGCAAGAAGCCAGGGACTGCATCTGTCCTCCGAGCGTGCCGACCTGTGTCTGCGGCCATAAAGCCAGCCTGAGAATAATCAACAAGCGGGTCATCGTTCCATCTCCGGAAGAGGTCACGCGCAACCCGCGCAGCCGCAGCGCCAAATTGAGGGCGGCGGAACGCATTATGCCTCAGGATGAGCACTACAATCTGGTAGAACAATTAGGCTCCTCACCCGAAGTTAAAACAAGAGGCAACGGCTGGAGGAGGCCCTCTTTGTTAAGAATGCTAAGGTCTGTTTTCAATGCAGCCTAGCTAAAATTAAGAATACTGGGGCTTCGACAAAGGGAGGGTAGAATATGTGATGATACCCGGAAATCTGAAGAAGCAATAAAGAATAGTTAAAAGGAGGGGGTTAAATGGCAAAAAGGAATACGGTAGTTTCAATCGATGTAGGTACTACCAAAATATGCACCACCATCGCTGAGGTGCTTGAAACCGGTCTGCAAATCGTCGGCGTAGGACTGACCACTTCCAACGGATTACACAAAGGCATCGTGGTCAATATCAATGACGCCAAAGAGGCGATTCGCGAATCTGTGGCCAGGGCCGAGCAGTCCTGCGGATACAGGGTGGAATCAGCCTATGTCGGCGTGACCGGCAGGCAGGTTAACTCCACGAATAATCAAGGGGTAATATCTATCAACCGTAACGACCGCCTGGTACGCACAGACGACTTGAGGAGAGTACTGCAAAGCTCTCAAAGCCTGAAGGTGCCCAGTGATAGAAAACTGCTTCACGTTATCCCCAGGAGCTACGCTATCGATGGCGAAGTGGTGGCGAAGAATCCGGTCGGTATGCATGGCTTCCGGCTGGACGTGGAAACCCATGTTATCACCGCCGCTATGTCTTCCATCCAGAATCTGGCCAAGTGCGTCAGGGGTATCGGCGTAGATATCGACGACCTGGTTCTGGAACCCCTGGCCAGTGGCGAAGCAGTATTAAACGAGCAAGAACGACAAAACGGTGTCATGATGGTAGATATCGGCGGCGGCACCACGGACATCGCCATCTTTAAGGATGGCAGCATCTGGCATACCGCCATTCTGCCGGTAGCCGGCTATCAGTTGACCAGAGACATCGCCATCGGTCTGGGAGTACCCTTTGATGTTGCCGAACAGATGAAGAAAAAATATGGCAGCGTTATGCCGGTTTACGAAGGCAGTCAGATAGACCCCAACAAAACAATCGCACAAAACGGTCATGCCATTTCCTATCAAGACCTGAATGATATCGTCAAAGCCCGGGTTGAGGAGATGCTCAGACTGGTTATGCTCGAGCTACCCCGGAACGAATACCAGACGACGGTTCCCTCCGGATTAGTGCTCACCGGCGGCAGCTCAAACCTGCCCGGCATAGACGTCCTGGCCAGAGAACTGATGCCCCTGCCTGTAAGGATAGGCACGCCAGCCAGGATGAATGGTCTCAGTGACACTCTGCATAATCCGGCCTATGCCACCAGCGTCGGACTCTTGCTCTGGGGAGCCAAGAATGGACCGCAGCCAAACTGGACGCCGCGTAGATTCGGGGGCAACTTACGAGGTTTGGTCTCCAAACTCAGGGGCCTGTTCCATTAACGATTGTCGAAAAGAGTAAGTATTTCAAAAGGAGAGTGGATAAAATGGCAAAGACGAGTTTCAACCTTAGCCCGGCTAAAATTAAGGTCATCGGTTTAGGTGGTGGCGGCTGTAACGCGGTCACCTATATGGTACAGGAGCAAATTCTGGGTGTGCAGTTCATCGCTGCCAACACCGACGCACAGGCGCTGGCGGTAGCCGAAGCCCCGACTCGGATACAGTTGGGTGAAAGAATAACCAGAGGCCTGGGCGCCGGAGGAAACAACGTTTTCGGGCAGAAAGCTGCCGAAGAATCCCGGGATGAAATCAAAGAAGCTCTCGCTGGAGCCGATATGGTCTTTATCACCGCGGGTATGGGCGGAGGCACCGGTACCGGCTCGGCCCCGATTGCTGCCGAAGTGGCCAAGCAGAACGGCGCTCTCACCATCGCCGTCGTTACCAAGCCATTCGGCTTCGAGGGCACCCACCGCTCCCGTGTCGCCGAAGAGGGCATTGCCCAGCTACTAGGCAAGGTCGATACCCTGATTATCATTCCCAACGACCGCTTGCTTGGTATGTGCGACCGCAAAATAGGGGTCGATAGCGCCTTCAGGATGGCAGATGATGTGCTGAAACACGGCGTCCAGGCAATCTCGGAGGTCATCACCGTCCCCGGCATTATTAACCTTGATTTTGCCGATGTGAGGGCCGTGATGAAGGATGCCGGGCCGGCCTGGATGTCTATCGGCAAGGGTACAGGCCAAAATAGGGCCTCGGATGCCGCCAGGGACGCCCTGGCCAGTCCTCTGCTGGATGTCGCCGTCACAGGGGCAACCGGAGTGCTGTTCAACATTATCGGCGGTAACGACCTGAGCCTTTACGAGGTCAATCAGGCAGCCGAAGTAATCAAGCAGGCCGTCGACCCGGACGCTAATATCATTTTCGGGGTGGCTCGAGACGCCAATATGGAAAGAGAGGTCAGAATTACCCTCATCGCCACCGGATTCGCAGTCAGTAACAACAAACCGTTGTTCAGCAAGAAGGATGAGGAAATTGCCAAGACCCTCACCAAACTGAGGGAAAGCGAAGCAGAATTGGATGTGCCCTCTTTCATGCGCCGCCCCAGCTTTAGCCGCCAGCGCCAGGTAATACCTCCGACTGTCCATCATAATAGGACGAATTCGCCCACGGCTGCTCCTGAGAACTAGTGCTTAGTTACGGAAATGCCTGTACCGTAGCAATCCCTTCTCCCTTGAGGGGAGAAGGTTAGAGTCTGCCCTGAGCGAAACGTGAGGGATGAGGGTGGCTTTAAGACTACCCCTCACCTTAATCCTCTCCCGCAAGGGGCGAGGAAATACGTATATTCAATTTTGCAACTAAGTACTAGTGTCCTGAGTCAGAAATCCTTTGAAGAAATGACATTCCCTCTCCACTCCCCTCTCCCTTGACGGGAGAGGGTTAGGGTGAGGGTGAGAGATAAAA
>JACPPR010000051.1 GCA_016190895.1 Chloroflexota bacterium
GCCTGCTTATCGAGCCCGTTACAGACGTTATCCAGTAGCCCTCTCTTGAGAGTGCCCTTTTCCCTGTCCCAGGCCTCGTTAGGGATGTTCTTGATATCCGGAACTTGCTTGACCAGAACGATATAGTTAATCTCTCAGCCTACTTTCCCCTCTTCATTGCCCAGTTAGGCGGCTAGATTGGCCGATGACATCGGCTTTCTGCTGTCTTAAGGCGGGGTGTGCTTGATAAAGTTAGCAAGGGCGTCAATTTCCTCAGAACTGAGTCTGTCCTTAAACCCGGACATCGCTGTGCCAGGCCTCCCTTCCGAGATAACATCGATTACGTCAGTGTCACCGAACTTTTCAAGGCTTGCCGGAGTTAGGGCCGGGGCGAGATTAGGCGTCCCCTGACGGGTTTGTCCGTGACACATAGCACAGTTGGTGGCGAATAGCTTCTTGGCGTCTATTGAAGTCGAAGTTCCTGGCGGTGATGAAACGGGCGGCGGCGCCGGAGTTGGCAGCAAAGAGCTATCCCAGTTCTTGATAAAGATGACCAGGTCTTTTATTTGCTCCTGATTCAGGGGGCCACCGTCTTCCTTGCCCCAGGCTACCATAGCTGTGCCCGCAACACCTCGAACGATAATTTTACGCATATCAGCGTCATCCATCTGGTTGCCCTTCAGCGCCGGGCCAACACTCCCCTCGCCCTGAGCACCATGACAGGCAGCACAGATTGAGGTATATTGATGGGCACCCCTCGCTGCCGCCTCTGCCTGCTGACGCTGAAGCGCCGCTTCCTGTCTTTTAGGCTCCATTGCCCAGTAAACAGGGATAAAACCTACTATGATTAGGGTCATAATCAGACCAATCAACATTTTCTGCTGCATGACTAAATCTTTGTCACCTGAGATTCATCGAAGCTGGAGCGCGAGATAATGGTACCGGTATCCACGATTACCTCTCCATTCTCAACGGTAATAGGGAAAATATCTAGGGGCTTGGGAGGTGGGCCGGCGTGAACCACCCCGTAGCGGTCAAAGATACCGCCGTGGCACGGGCAGTTGAACCTACCATTTGAGGCAAGGGCATCTTCACTGGGGTTATCGTCCCGCCAGGGCACGACACAACCAAGATGGGTGCACCGGCGATAGAGGGCCAGGAACCCGGACTCGACGCGAGATAGGTAGAAACGCTGCTCAGGGAAGTAAGCTACCGTACCCACCGGCATGGCTCTGGCTTCTTCCACACTGGCGACTTTGACCTTGGTGCCGAAACTCCCCGCTTTCAACTTTGGCCATAAAGAGGCTACCAATCCCCCGGTGGTTTCGACAATCATCAGCCCAGCCGCCGCCCACCAGGCTCGGCTCAGAAACTGCCGTCTGGTGATAGCCTTGTTTTCTGCCGCATTATCTTGCGAGTCTGCCATTTCAAACCTCTGTTATTATCTACCCTGCTGAATCTTAAAAGGATAACGCCCCCGGCGGTAAGTCCCAGGGCAAGGTCAGGTGCATACCCAGACCCCGGAAGAAGAGCCCACTGATTATGAGCAAGAAGTAGGTCACGACAAAGGCAGTGAAAAACCCGATGAGCACTTCTCGGCGCGTGGGACGCCAGCGACGAATCAGGACGTATAGTAGAGCGGAGAGCCCCGCCATTACTGCAATGGGGATAATCCATCCCGGTAATACCGCAGGTTCACTAACCAGCGACCTGACCCGAATATACTCATCGAACAGGATGAGACCGATAAGCCAGATAGATGTATAGATAGCCGACCAGATAGCGATGGCTCGTCCTTTCTTGGAAGCGAACCATATCCCGACATCTTCCTTACTAATGTCAAAATAGGGAATTACCATTAAGACGATTATCATCAGTCCAGGGATAATTATACCGGCCAGCGCCGGGTCCATGTGAAGGAGCATCTCCTGAAGATTCATAAAATACCAGGCTGCTTTGGCCGGATTTTCAGTCACATCCGGGTTGGCGAATTCTCTCAGCGGAGCATTGAGCAGGGACCAGAACAGCAAAAGGACCGTGGTGCCCAGTATGGCCAACACCTCCATTGTCAGCAAATGAGGCCAGGAATCTACTGTATCTTCCGGCCCCTTATCCACCATCGGGCTGGTGCCTTTTACTAACTCCATGAGGCCGTATGTTTTTTCGGGGCCCTTGGGGAACACTCGTTGAGTTTGTTCGCTCACTTCGTTTCTCCTTGCTGAACCTCGGCGCTCTCTATCGGGCTAGATAGCCCACCGTCCTTCCTGATTCTCCAGAAATGGACACCGATAAGGATTATCATCAGCCCGGGGAATATCCAGATGTGGAGCGCATAAAATCTGACCAACGCTTCCGGGCCCACCTCCTTCGCTCCCAGGAACAAAAGCCGGAGTTGTTCGCCGATAAGGGGAGTAACTCCGACTATATTGGTTCCTACGGTGATGGCCCAATAGGCAAGCTGGTCCCAGGGCAAAAGATAGCCAGTATAGCTCAGTAGTATGGTCAATACCCAGAGTACGACCCCGATTACCCAGTTGAATTCCCTCGGATGCTTGTGGCCGCCGGTGAAGAAGACCCGGCACATATGCAGGAAGACAGTCAGCACCATCAGGTGAGCCGCCCAGCGGTGCATATTCCTCAGCAGCATACCAAAAGTAACCGCAGTCTCCAGAGCCTGAATGTCATTGTAAGCCCTTTCAACGGAAGGAGCATAGAAGAACATCAGCCAGGCGCCAGTAGCTACCAGGACTGCAAAAAGGAAAGCTGATATTACGCCCATACCCCAGGTGTAGCTTATCTTAAGCGAGTGCGTTTTAACCTTGACCGGGTGGATGTGAAAGAACAAAGTGTTCATGATGACTTTGGCCCGGTTCTCTTCGGTATTGGGATAGCCCTGACGAAAGACAGACTGCCATACCCGATTTTGGGTGATAGCTCTGGTAATCGATGTTTTGCTAGCCATTATTGTCTCACGCCTGCTTCTTGTGGCAGATTGCCCGCGCTTTCTTCAAAGACTAACTCTTCTTCAAAATGGAAAGCTTGCATGGTAATGGCTCCGGTAGGGCAGCGTTTGGCACAGAGGCCACAACGCACGCAACGAGTTTCGTCCTTTAACATAGCTGTACCCCGCTTCAAAACCTCGCCCCCCCCTTGAAAAGCGCTTAAGGCTACACCATATTTGTCTTTAACCATCGTCTGAAGTTTTTCATCACCTTCAATTTCGTCGAGTCTGACCATTTTGTAACAGCTCTGAGGACACACGTCCACACATCCGCCGCAGAGGATACAGAGGTCGGCATTGAATACGGTCTGGATATGACATTTGAGACAGCGCTCAGCTTGCTGTCGAGCGGCTTTCTCGTCAAAGACCCCCTCCACTTCCGTAACCCCGGTTCTTCTGTCCAGTGGTATCCTTGGCGGGTTAATGCGAGGTATATTTAAATTGTACTGGCCGGGCAAAACGTCAAGCGAAACCGGTGTCAGCCGTCCTCGGCTCACTACCTTGACCCGCTCCTTCCTCAAATAGGTATCTATGGCTCTGGCCGCTCGGTGACCACCAGCGACGGCATCGATAACTGTCCGCGGGCCACGCACGGCATCACCAGCGGCAAAGATACCCGGGGCAGCGGTAGCAAGTGTTTCAGCATCAGCGACGATTGCCCCTTGACTTGAGAAGGCGACACCGTCTTTCGGACGAATAAAGCTCAGGTCACTCTCTTGCCCAATGGCTAGAATCACCGAACTGCACTCGAATATAGACTCTGACTCGGGAATAGGTATAACAGATGCTTGTCCCTTCTCATCCACCTGTTGGCGGCTGGCGAGGGTCTCAAAACCGATTACCTTACCCTGGCTGCCAACAATACGCTTGGGCAAAATTTCGGTATGGAGGATGATGCCTTCTTCCAGAGCATTATCCAGCTCTTCTATCGACTGGGAAGCTCGTATCTCTTGTAAGGTACCTCTGTAAAAGACATGTACCTCGCTCACTCCAGAGCGAAGAGCCTGCCGGGCAGCGTCCATAACCGTCATTAAGGTAACGTCTGCAGCAACATCATCAGCTTCTCTTCGCCTGGCAGTTTGCCGGGGGCCATCTGTCCCACCTTCTCCGCCGACTACTGCTACCCTGGTACCGAGATTAACCCGATGGCCCTGCTTGACATGGGTCAGAAAATCAACGGCGGCCAGGACACCGTTGAGGTCAGCGCCATCGATATTTAGCCATCTGTCTTTATGAGCGCCAATGGCGATGAGGATAGCTCCAAAGCCTTGCTCCTGTAAGCTGGCCAGGCTAAAATCCAACCCCAGGCGTGTATTTAACTTAAGCTCCACGCCCAGGTCCAGGATTTCACCAATCTCAAGTTTCAGAACATCACGGGGAAGCCGATATTCCGGAATTCCCAGTAGAGCCATACCACCGGCGTCGGAGGCAGCTTCAAAAACGGCCACTTTGTGACCGAGGAGAGCTAAATCATGAGCTGCAGTGAGTCCCGTTGGGCCAGCGCCGATAATTGCCACTGGAGCGCTTTCCGGCTTTCCCTTACTAACCTCTTTCTGACGCCCACCTGATAACTGGCTAAAGCTCTCCACGGTTTGGACATTGTCAGACGGCTTGCCGTTCAAGCGAGTGATGCCGGCTTTTCGCTCTGCTTCGCTAAGGACAGGTAAGTGACTCCTTGCTTCGGCACCATAACGCTCGGATAGGAAGCGCTTCAGGGTACGAATGGTAACCGGGGCATCAATCTTTCCCCGGCGGCAAGCCCTCTCGCAAGGAGAAGCGCAGACCCGACCACAAATCGAGGCAAAAGGATTTGGCTGTCTGGCAATGATATAGCCTTCCTCGTAAGCCCCTCTGGAAATAGCATTTACATAGCCTTGAGCGTTGGTGTGAGCCGGGCAAGCATTCTGACAGCTAATCGCCCTTCTATAGTAATTAATGTCAGCAGTTTCAACTTGATATCTTTGGTCTGGCCGGCCATCATTATGTCTCATATACTGGCTATTTTATACCATTCCCTTCGCTGACTGTTTCGATGTCCTAGCAGGGTGCTGAAAAACCCCGTTTTCGCCTAAAAAGGGCTGTTAGCTAGGCACGAAATCGAGGCCATTTTTACCCATTTTGCCCTTTTTCAGCACCCTGCTAGGTCAGTTTTGCCGGCAATAAGCGCTCGGCAATTAAGACTTGTCTCGTATCATTCAATCCCGCAGCAATAACTTTGGCCAATCCTTCCATCACCTCATAGCCAATTTTATGATTGTCCCGAAGTAGTGACCTTAATTTGTTGCCGCTAATTAATAACGCTACAGTTTGCTGGATACAGACGGCAGTGAAGGTATATTTGTACGGTTCGAGAATCGCTGACCAGCCAAGAATTTCGTTCTTAGTCACAACGTCAACTGTTATCCTACGACTAGCCAGGTCACCGGTCTCGGGTAACGTCATTTGTATAGCTACCCGTCCTTCCTGGAGAACAAATAGCGCTTCAGCGCTATCACCAGCAGTGAAGATGGTCGTACCAGCTTCGTATTGCTTTTCAACTGCCAAGCTGGCGACCTTTTCTAATTCGCTGTCACTCAGCCCGAAAAAAAGGACACAACCTTTAAGTACTTGTTTAGCAGTCATCTTCTGAGTTTACCTCGACTTACGCCATAATCGAGTTGTCATCTTCTTGAATAGGCCGAAGGCAAGCATGAATACCCCGCCCAGCGCTAGCAAAACACCATAAGGAGCCAACCATAGGGTGCCAATAAGGTAGAGGCCGCCCGCTATACTGATAGCGCCAGAACCTATCGCTCCGCTACCATCCTTCTGTTGACTTGCTGACCATGATTCCACTTCAACGCTAGCAAACACGGGCGCTTCTGATGGCGCCGCCTCGCGACATAGTTCCTGCAGTTTGAATGAAGTGGTACCTCTGAGTCTCTCTCTGGAAAAGAAGGCCTGGTTATCCCTGCTCAGACTAACTTCCGGAAGTACCTGAGCATCGAGGTTGTTTAATATTACTACACGTGTACCTGGCAGTTTTTGGCAAATCATCTGGCCTATGTCCAGGCCACTCATCCGTGACAGCGCCAGCTTATCCAGGCCGACTGAATAAGGCAGGTTACTATCAATAATGGCGACATCTGGCCTTAAGTTCTCCGCCAGGACTAAAGTCTTTATGGCATTCTCGGCCTGTCCGACGACAATGGCTCCCGGTTCTTCTTCAATCATGTCCATAAGAAGATGCTGTATCTGGGGCCGTTCCGAAGCAAGTACTACTCTCATAGCTAACCTCCCTACACAACCAAATAATGCCGCTACTTTTGCCCTTACTTGCAAGACGGACTGGTTTTGAATATACTTATCTCATATATTATGAAGTGTAATATTGTCTCAAGGATTAGTCATTGGAAAGATTACGTATCCTTGATGAGGGAAAATACCCATTATCTGTTGCGTAAAAACTCTCAATACGAGTAAGTATATTGAGATTGTTTTTAGACTTTAGCCAGGGCCAGACAGAGGTGGGGACATGGAACCAATCAGGATTGTTTTGGCGGAAGACCACCTGCTTATGCGCGAGGGGACGAGGCGCATCCTTGAGCAGTACCCTGACTTGACCGTCGTCGCTGAGGCGAATGATGGTCAACAAGCATTGGACGTGATTACCCGACTAAAGCCTGACATAGCCATCCTGGATATTCGCATGCCGAAACTTAACGGTATTGCTCTCGTTCGCCGTATGAAAGAATCTTCCCCTAATACGAGAGCGCTGATACTAACCGCATATGATGACGACGATTATATCATAGCTTTGATGGAGATTGGCGCCTGGGGCTATCTCCTCAAGACCACCCAGTCAGATGAGCTAGTAGAGGCAATCCGCCAAGTCCACCGCGGCGAGCCAGTCCTTGACCGAGCTATTGCGGTTAAAGTGGCTCATCTCTGGGCACAACACCGGATTGTAGCCGGAGATGAACTTACTACGCAACTCAGCCTCCGTGAGCGGGAGGTGCTGGAATATGCCGCCAAGGGTCTTCGGAATCGAGATATCGCTGCCAAGCTATACATCAGCGTTCGCACTGTAGAAAGACATTTGAGCAGCATCTATGACAAACTACACGTTGCCTCTCGTACCCAAGCTATACTCCAGGCGATCTCCCAGCATGTGGTAAGCCTGGAAGAGGAAAAACAGCCGTGAGTAAGGCAGAGCCAGATGTGACGAAGGTACGGCGCTTCCAGCCCGGGGCTAACCTCCGCAGCGGGCTCGAACCCGTCGGGCAGCGTCTAAACGCATATCGGCCTCCGATACGTGAGCGGCACTTTTGGGTCGTCCAAGGCTTTGTCGTTTTTATTGCCGTTACGCATATCGTATTCGAACATCCGGGGTTACTCCACGACTTGGGAGTGCCTAATTTCATACCCACCACTCTGTTTCTTGTGCCGGTGGTATATGCCGCCATTAACTTTGGACTCACTGGTGCCATCGCCACAGCTCTGTGGGCAACAGTTCTCACTGTACCCAACTGGGTCTTGTGGCACGACGGGCTGGAAAGATTCGCCTGTATGACGCAAATGCTCGTTGTCAATGCAATGGCATTCTTTGTTGGGCTGCAAGTAAACAGGAAAAAGAGTGCGCAATTGCGATTAGAATCCACCCTTGCCGCCCTCAGAGTTTCCGAGGTAAAATACCGGGGGCTCTTTGAATCCAGCCCAATCGCCATCCTTGTTCTTGATGAAGACGGCACTATCGTGGACACTAACCGGGCAGCCGAACTTCTCTTTAAGCGAAGACAAGAGACCTTGACAGGAATAGCGGTAGCTGACTTAGTCGGGCAGGCGGATGTCTGGAAGTTGCTTGGCTCCTTTCGAAACGGTCAGCAACCAGAACCTTTTACTCTTGAACCGCCGGATGGTGTGGAACTCTACATAGAGCCAACTCTTACCGAATCGGATGATGGCCAAGGTAACTCTATTATTCAAATTTTTTTCAAAGATGTTACAGCAGAGCGGCGTCAACAAGCAGGGTTAAGGGAATATGCCGCATACGTGCTCCGCGGCCAGGAAGAGGAACGACAGCGCATTGCCAGGGAATTGCATGATGGAGCAATTCAGCAATTGGCTTTACTACATCGCCAACTGAGCAGTCTCCAGAACACTGGTGACAAAATACCTTCTTCGCCCACCGGGACGCTGCAAGGAGCCAGAGACACCATTGAAGAGATTATCAGGGAACTGAGAGACTTTTCTAGAGCTCTCCGTCCTCCGATATTAGAGGACCTGGGACTGGTGGCTTCCGTCCGTAGCGCGCTATCAGATTTGACACAGCGTACCGCGTTACAAGGTCATATGAAGGTGGTCGGCAACCAGCGACGGTTATCATCAAATATCGAACTAGGCACGTTTCGTATTGCCCAGGAAGCGCTACGAAATGTAGAGCGCCATGCTAAAGCGACTCATATAGTGGTGACAATGACCTTTGCTGAGCACGAAGTTAGCCTGGATGTGCAAGATGACGGGATAGGCTTTGCTGTGTCACCTAACCGCAGCGACTTTACAACCAATGGGCTGGGTCTCATCAGCATGCGGGAGCGTGCCAAACTGATTAACGGTGAGCTTAAAGTCGTATCAAACCCAGCTAAGGGGACCCGCGTTATCGTGTTCATTCCTATTTAGGAAAGTAACCTCTCCTCCCTCAACATTTCATCAGAAAGTTAAGCGGATACCGATTCATCGAAAAGTGCAGGCCTTCTCAATAACGTTACGTTCCCCCCGCCGTCAAGAGACCTGGATACCTCTGTCCGGCAGCCCGAGTGCTCATAAACCCGGCCAACCAGCCCCGAAGTGCCGACAGGTAAGACGAACGTTATTGTCGTGCCTGTGGTACCAGTCAAACCACTCCAACCGAAGGCTGGCTTCCTTCGAGAGCTCTACCGCCCTCAATTGGTGACTCCTTTAACCCGTCCACTTCTTATCTTCATGACACCATTATAGTGTCACTAATCTATCTGAACTAGCTCAGACACATCGCCCAGGTTTGAGAAGCGGTTGGGTAAAAGAACCGTTACAGAGGAAGCCGTAAGAAACAGAATACGTCTTGTTTCTTGGGGAAAGGGTTTAGCAAACAGGAGTTTCTTAAGAAGTCCGCCTTTGTTCGGAAAGAGTCCAGAAAATGTTCGCAAAATGTAAACTGGGCGGTAGAGGATTCGAACCTCTGACCCCCTGCGTGTAAAGCAGGTGCTCTAACCAGCTGAGCTAACCGCCCATGTCAAATACGACCACTAATATCGGCTGGTTAGAGCACCCATTTCTGTTGGTGCCCGGGCCAGCTGAGCTAACCGCCCCCGACCCTGAAAGTCCCGGTTCCGGAAGATACTGTTGTGGCGCGCCTGGTGGGACTCGAACCCACGACTTCAGCCTCCGCAGGGCTGCGCTCTAATCCACTGAGCTACAGGCGCCCGGTACACAATCATCAAGTAACAAGTTACAAGTTACAAAATACAGATTACCCAAGTGTTGATACTTGATACTTATCACCTGGCTATTAAACTTATGGTGCCGAAGGAGAGATTTGAACTCTCACGTCCTTTCGAACACTACGCCCTGAACGTAGCGCGTCTGCCATTCCGCCACTTCGGCAAGCACTATAAACTTTATCTTATCCGCGAATATTCGTCAACCACCCGACCAAAGGAACAATTTGACGTAAACCCCTCAAATGGGCTAACATAAAAGTGGCAACTGGAATCTCCAGAGGGAGGGAGTTATGCCATTCAGATTTGGACCGCTTGAGATTGGGCTGATACTGGTAATAATCCTGATTGTCTTCGGCGTGGGGAAACTGCCCCAGGTGGGCGGGGCTATCGGCAAGTCATTACGGGAATTCCGCAAGGCTCAAAAGGGTGAAGACGAGGAAACCGAGAAGCCAAAAACAGGAGAACACCCGGTCGTAAAATAGAATAAGTAACCTGGAGGGGTTCCGATTATGCCGATTCACTCCGTTCATACGGCATCCCGTATGAGTTTACGAATCGGGACATCGGGACGTAACCGGAAAGCAAGCTGGTGGCAGTCCAGCGCAGTTCCGCCTACTGTGAATCCCGATAAAATCGGGAAAGCCAGGACGCCGGACCGACAGGATCCTTAAACCTCCGCGGAGGAAGGGGGTGTGAATCCCGATATCGTCGGGAATTATCCCCTTGTCCAGGCGGCAAGGGGATTTTGGTTTTATGCAGAATAAGCGCCGAAAACTCTGAATCCGTAAATTCAAATGACAAAATCCAAATTACAAACGAAATCCAAAATGCCAAATCCCCCTTGCTCCCCCTTAATAAGGGGGGATGAAACTTGGCATTTAAACTTGGAGCATTGAACTTGATTTGACATTTGAGCTTTGGAATTTGGATTTATTTAGGATTTAGGGCTTAGGCTTAGGCTTAGGCTTAGAGCTTAGGATTTGCAAGGCCAATACAATGAACAATGGCGTAAACAAAATAGAGCTTCACGGCGTCAAGGCCGAGGTCATCGCCCACCAGGTATGGGGCGTGCCTGCTAACGCCCTCGTTCTCAAGCTTCTCGAAGCTCGAAACGCTCTGAGCAGCCGGGACGGCTACAGGAAGGTGAGCGCCATCTGTAATTGCTACCTGCCCAAAGCCCTGTGGCCGAAGTTTCATGACGAACCGGATAAATGGGAACCTTATCTGGAGTCGGTTCTCGGCGAAGCTGGTGTTCGGCCGGATGAAGCAACCGCCCTTTCTACAGGTGTGAATATGGACTATCTGGCCTGGCAGGAAGAGACTTACGAGGAGCTATGGGCGCTGGCTTTCGTGACCGCCGGTGTCAGCTCTAACGCAATGCGGATTGGCATGGATAAGGCAAGCACCATCGAGCGAAACGGGGCTTACGACAAAGTAGGTACCATCAATACCATTCTATTCACCGGCTCTCAGCTCGATTTGACGCCGATGGCGGCTTCGTTCATCACCATCACCGAAGCTAAGAATATCGCCCTGCAGGAAATGAATGTCAGGAGTTCCTACACTCCCGAGTGGCTGGCGACGGGCACCGGTACCGACCAGATTGTCGTGGTATCGGGCAAGGGTGACAAATGCAGATACGTCGGCGGGCATACCAAGCTGGGCGAAATGATGGCGCAGACAGTGACCGCCGCCACTATTTCCGCCATCAAGAAGTTTAGAGGTAGCTAGGGAAGATATGGAGATAATGATAATACTGGCCGTGGCGCTGGTCGTCGATTCGACTCTCGGGGAGTTTCCCAACCCCGTCCACCCGGTCGTCTGGATGGGCAAACTCGCTTCGTTTTTCGAGAAATACGGCGCCGGCCGCTCGCCCCTGTTCCAGTTCGCCTACGGAGCCTTGATGACTTTGTTCCTCACCGGATTATTCGCCGCTGCCGCCTATTTTGTCCTCGCCTATCTGAAAAGCCTCAACGTGGTACCTTACGTCATTATCGGCGCGCTGCTGCTGAAATCATCGTTCTCTCTAAAAGCGCTGCACCAGGCAGCCCTGCGGGTCAAAGCGCTTCTCTTGAGAGATAAGCTGGCTGAAGCCCGCTACGAGCTGCGCTCGCTGGTCAGCCGGAATACTCAGAATATGTCTAAACCGCAGGCCGTCTCGGCAACCGTGGAATCAGTAGCCGAAAACATCTGCGATAGCTTCGTGGCGCCCCTGTTTTTCTTCTTACTCTTCGGCGTTCCCGGCGCCATCGGTTACCGGATGGTTAACACACTGGATGCTATGATTGGCTACCACGGCAAATACGAATACCTGGGCAAATTCGCCGCCCGGCTGGATGACGTGCTTAATTTCATACCGGCCAGACTATCGGCATTGCTGCTGGTTCTGGCCAGCTTTCTTTCCCGTCAGGATGGCCGGGCTGCGTGGCTGGGCGTCCTTAGCGACCACTCCAAAACAGAAAGCCCTAACGCCGGCTGGACTATGGCCGCTGTAGCCGGCGCCCTCGATATACAACTTGAGAAAGTTGGACACTATCGACTGGGTAAAGCCGGCACAGCGCTCGTACCGGAAACTATCGATGCTTCGTTACAAATAGTTTCGATAGCCTCCCTAATCTGGGTGGCAATCTGTTTCGCAGCAGGAGGGATTCACTTTGCCCTTACGACCTAGACCGGAAATAGAAAAGCTGGCGCCCTCACCTCATGGCAGCGTAGACTACGCTGAGCTAAAGACACTGGGGCTGACTCCTGAGAATGTTATCGATTTCAGCGTTTGCTCCAACCCCTATATGCTTCCCCCGGATTTGAGCAATATGTGCGATGCGGCTGCCCTTAGCCGCCTGCCTGATTCTCAGGCGACCGAATTCAGGGAATGCCTGGCCGGCAAGCTGGGAGTTTCTCCGGCTAACCTGCTGGCGGGCAATGGCTCTACCGAGCTTATCCATCTTGTGGCTCTGACTTATTTCGGAAACGGAGATTCGGTCTTGATTCTGGAACCGACCTTCGGCGAATACGCCGTTGCCTGCCAGATTAGCGGGGCGACGGTAATGAGACAATGGGCGGGAAAGGAGACGAAATTTGCCCACCGCATCGAGGAAACCATCGACCTTATCAAACGGGTCCGTCCGAAGGGGATTTTCATCTGCAATCCCAACAACCCCACCGGCCGCTACCTGAGCCGTCGTGAGATAGAATCAGTTCTGGATGCCAGCCCCGACAGCCTGCTGGTGCTGGACGAAGCTTATGTCGGCTTCGTGGAGAAGAAATGGTCTTCGCTCGATTTGATTAGCCGGGATAATCTGGTGATTACGCGCTCGATGACCAAAGATTACGCCCTGGGCGGCTTACGTCTTGGCTACGCTGTCGCCCATCGGCAGATTATCGAAACCCTGCGCCGGGTGGCGCAACCCTGGAACGTTAACATCGTGGCGCAGCGGGCGGGGGTTGTCGTCCTGGATGAAACAGGCGCACTCGAACGCTCCCAACAGCAAATCAGGGAGGCGAAGCAGTTCCTGGTGCGCGAGCTAACCAGGCTGGGCTTCACGCCGCTGCCATCGGAGACTCATTATTTCCTTGTGAAAGTAGCCAACCCGAAAGAGTTCCGCACCGTCTTATTGAGGCAAGGCCTTTTGATTCGCGATTGCGCCTCTTTCGGACTGCCGGAGTACGTCCGCATCGCCGCGCGCACCATGCCGGAAAACGAAAGGTTAATCGCCACAATTAAGAAGATAAGGAAGGAGAAATAACGAAGTCTGTAGCAGACTCTCATATCAGCAGACTCTCATATCACGTATCATTGACACATTCGTCGTCATGCACTATGATGTCACCATTATGTGCTAGATCTCCTCTATTGTTCAGGTTAAATCGACAGATCGATTTAACACCATATCGTGCCAGCCTACACTTTGTGTGTTCAGTCTGGTATGTATTCAAAACAAATAATATGAGGAGATAATGTGTTGAACATTCAGTACATAGTAGATCGCGCCCGAAAGCCATCACCATGGTCTTCTACCGTCAGCTTCCCATGGAACCAACCCGACTTTAGCAGAAGGATACTGCTTGAGCATCTTAATCAAGATCATGACATGGCAAGCCCCCAAACCGAAAAGATAGACAAGCACGTGCAGTTTATCCACGAGGAGCTACTCTCCAGCCAACCAACACGGATTCTAGACCTCGGATGTGGGCCTGGACTCTACACGAGCCGCCTCGCTCAATTAGGCCATACCTGTATTGGCGTAGATTTTTCTCCCGCTTCGTTGGAGTATGCTAAAGACCAGGCTGTCGAGCAATCACTAGATTGCACTTATATTCAGGGTGACCTCCGAGAGGTCCCATTCCCCGGCAACCTCGGTCTTATCATGATGCTTCACGGAGAGATGAACGCATTTTCAAAAAACGATATGCAAAAAATCCTGATGAAAATTAATGCTGCACTCGAAACAAATGGGCAATTGTTACTCCCTTCTTCAACCATAGATGGAATCAGGCCTAAACAGTCAGTTGAAAGAACATGGAGTACGTACGAATCCGGACTATTCTCTGATAGTCCCTATCTAGAATTAGATGAAAATATGTGGGATCCTGAGACTAAGACTCTTGTTGAACGCTATTTCATTGTCGATGGAATAACAGGTGAAGTCTCTGAGTATTCTTCATCGATGCAAGCATACACCAAGGCTGAATATAGAAGTTTGCTCAATAGTTGTGGCTTTGTTGGCATCAAGTTTCTACCACCACTATTCGGAATGGAGAACCATTTATTTTGCGCTATCACATTAACAGGTAGGAAAAAATAAAATCATATTCACATATACTGAAGCCATGGATTGAACAAACATTTGACACCCCCGCAAAACTAACCCTATAATATCTAACAATTGAATATTGAGGTTGTCAGTGTCCTTCCTTAGAAGGACCTAACAAGGGAAGCCCGTGAGACTCGGGCGCGGACCCGCCGCTGTAATTAGGGACGAAACCTGATGAAATGCCACTGCCTCGTTTTAACGGGACGGGAAGGTTTCAGGAAGTAGGATGATCTAAGAGCCAGAAGACCTGCTGACAATCACCGGAGCCCTCGCCGTAGAGGGGTGAATGGGAGATGGTAAATCCCTGAATCAGATTTGGTTCAGGGATTTTTTGTTTTTAGGAACTCCCCGAAAGGGTAATAAATAAAAGAGGCAAGGAGATAGTAAAATGGCAGAGCGTTTATCCCCCAAAATCAGTGACACGATCAAGAAAATAGCAGTAGCAGACTCAAAGTAAACGAATATTTGAAGGAGGAGATTAATGTCTGCCATGAGCCCGCCCGTCGTCAATGGAGAGTTTGACAAAGAGCTGAAAAGAGGAGTCTATCAGGCAATATATGCCAGGAGAGACATACGCGCCCAGTTTCTGAGCGAACCTGTGCCGGAAAAAGTGCTGGCGCGCATTCTCCATGCCGCCCACTTTGCGCCTTCTGTAGGATTTATGCAGCCGTGGAATTTTATCGTTATCAGAAAGAAAGAGACCAGAGAACAAATCCACGCCGCCTTTCAAAAGGCGAGCAATGAGGCGGCGATGATGTTTTCCGGGAAGAAGCGCGAGCAGTACAAAACCTTCAAACTGGAAGGCATTTTGGAGTCACCTCTCAATATCTGCGTTACCCGTGACCAGGAGCGCTTCGGTCCGGTGGTTATCGGACGGACAGCCAGCAAGATTATGGACCTGTACAGTTGCGTCTGCGCTGTCCAGAATTTGTGGCTTGCTGCCAGGGCGGAGGGGCTTGGCGTGGGATGGGTGAGTATCATTCATGATAAAGAAATCAAGGATATTTTGCACCTCCCTGAGGGTGTGGCGCCCGTCGCTTACCTCTGTGTCGGCTATGTTACCCATTTCCCGGAGAAGCCGGAGTTGGAGGCTGCCGGCTGGTTGCCGCGTCTGCCCTTGGATAGCCTGGTCTATTGCGACCAGTGGGCGCAGGAATGCGGTAACTCATGGCCGGAATTGCACAGCGAGCTAGTTGCCGCAAAGGCGCCCTACGCGTGAGCGTTGAGATACATGGTTCTGTTCATCGACATAGCGCGCGCTGCGCATTTTAATAAAAAGTAGAAGGAGAGAAAATGTCTAACCTGACCGAAATAATCAAGAAGATTGGTCCGCTGGATAAGAAGAGCATGGACGAGGCACGCGCCCGGCAGGATACCCTGACCAAGCCGCAGGGCGCCCTGGGCAGGCTTGAAGAGCTGTCCATTCAATTGGCTGGTATTCAGGGCAAACCAATCCCGCAAATCACGAATAAGGCAGTCATTACGATGGCGGGCGACCATGGTGTAGTCGCCGAAAAGGTGGGCAACTGGCCTCAGGAGGTGACCGCCCAGATGGTGGCTAATTTCCTGCACGGCGGGGCAGGCATCAACGTCATCGCCCGGCAGGTAGGCGCCCGGGTGGTCGTGGTGGATATGGGGGTGGCGGGGCAACTCAAGGCGAACCCTAAGCTTTTGTCCAGAAAGGTCGCCCCTGGCACCAAGAATATGGCGGCGGGCCCGGCGATGACACGCGAACAGGCAATCAAGGCCATTGAAACCGGGATTGAAATAGTGACTGACGAGGTGAAAAAGGGGCTGGATATTGTCGGCACGGGAGATATGGGCATCGGCAACACCACCCCCAGCGCCGCCATCTGCGCCGTCATCACCGGCAGACCATGCGCTGAAGTGACTGGCAGAGGAACTGGCATAGACGACCAGCTTCTGGCTCACAAGATAGAGGTCATCAACAAAGCTCTGGCGGTGAACCGCCCCGATGCCGCCCACCCCCTAGATGTGCTTGCCAAGGTGGGTGGACTGGAAATCGGTGGTCTCGCCGGGGTGATGCTGGGGGCGGCTTCTCAGCATGTCCCTGTAGTCATCGATGGTTTCATCTCCGGGGCCGCAGCTCTCATCGCCACCTCCATGGCGCCGCAGCTGAAGGACTATCTTATCGCCGCTCACGTCTCTGCGGAGTCCGGGCACAAGATTCTGTTGAAGCACCTCGGTCTGAGGCCGTTACTTGATTTGGAAATGCGCCTGGGCGAAGGCACCGGCGCCGCCCTGGGCATCTTTTTGAGCGAAACAGCCGCCCGCACATTAGCTGAAATGGCAACGTTCGCTGAGGCTGAAGTCTCGGAAAAGAACGAAGAGAGTTAATTGGAGCTTTGTAATAGACTGTAGTAGACTGGTGGCACAGGCCTCCGTGCCTGTGCGAGCCATTTTCACACTTCGTGGTGGTGACTGCAAACCACAATGGAAAATTGTTATGATATAAGCCGGTAGGGGCGGGTTTCTAACCCGCCCGCCCAACCCTGGGCAGGCACAGAGGCCCTGCCCTACAATCAAAGGAAATGATAGAATTCAGTGGAATCCTTTGCTTCAGCTTGAGATTGCGAGACCATTGCGCCAGAGGCGCAAGGCGAAGCAATCTCAATAAATAATAACAAGGAGACCTAGTTGGAGTTCTTTGCCGCCCTCAAATTTCTCACTATCCTCCCGCTCTTCCGCAAGCGGGTAGATAGCCTTGAGGAAATTGGCGGCTCGATTGTCTACTACCCGGTGGTCGGGCTAATCATCGGACTGTTCCTGATCGCCATAAAAACTGTTGTTAGCTTCTTGCTGCCGCCTCCAGTGACTAACGCGCTGCTCATCGTCTCGCTGGTCATCATCACCGGTGCGCTGCACATGGATGGTTTCATAGATACCTGTGATGGCATCGCCGGCCACAAGCCGCCGGAGGCCCGCTGGCAGGTAATGCACGATAGCCGTTCGGGCGCTTTCGGCGTCGTCGGGGCTATTTTGCTGATGATGATGAAGTACTTGTCGCTCAACAGCGTGCCCCCTCTCCTGCTCAACACTACTCTACTGCTGATGCCCGTGCTGGGTCGTTGGGCGATGGTCTATGCCATCTTCGCCTATCCCTACGCTAGGCCGGAAGGTCTGGGCAAAGCCATCAAGCAGGCTGTGACATGGCGAACATTTGCTGTAGTGACAGCCATCACTTTAGCGTTGTCCATTGCCTTTGTGCGGATGACCTACACCCACTTCTACCTGACCGGCCCTGTCATAATACTGGGCGTTTGGGTTATAATTATGTTGGCAGCGGCGTTTTTCAAAAGGATGTTTGCCGGATTGACCGGCGATACCTACGGCGCCATCAACGAGCTCGCCGAGGTAAGTACGCTCTTGCTGGTCATCGTACTGACCAACAACCGCTGGCTCGTTTGAGATTGTAAAACGACGTCATTGCGAGCCCCGATTTATCGGGGCGTGGCAATCTATGTGAATCTGGGAGGGAGGGAAAATTGGCTAGACTAATATTGGTAAGGCATGGTCTCACCGACCATAATAGCTCTCATAAGTTTCTCGGTCATACAGATATCGATTTGAGCGCCGAGGGCTTCCGCCAGGTGGAGAAACTGCGCGGCCGTCTGGCCGAGGAAAAAATCGATGCCGTCTACTCAAGCGATTTGAAACGTGCGATGTCTTCTGCTGAGGCTGTTTGTAAAGGGCGTGGTGCGGAGATAATTTGCTGCCCTGAACTCAGGGAAATCAACTACGGCGACTGCGAAAGCTTGACCTTTGGTGAGATTAGGCAACGGTATCCGGAGCTGGCTGAAACAATCAACAAGCTGACCCCGGACTTGAGTTTTCCCGGCGGAGAAAGCTGGCAGGGATTTATCGACCGCACGCTCACGTTCCTGGATAGGCTGAAGCAGCACAAGCCGGAGCAAAGAATACTCATTGTTGCCCACGGCGGGCCGATGAGAACGCTGCTCTGCAATTTGCTCGGAGTCGGCCAGAGCCACTGGCGGACCTTCCGGCTGGATAACGCCTCGCTCAGTATCGTTGATACCTATCCACAAAGGGCCATCCTCAGCCTGTTAAATGATACCTCTCATCTCAATGAAGGGCCGAGCCGGGGAGAGTAGCGAATGAAAATCCAAATTCCAAAGCTCAAATGACAAATAAAGCCTAAAATCCAAATGACAAAACCCGAATGTCCAATGTCATTGAATCTGTCGGGACTCGCAACAACAGTTGAAACTCTGAGCTTTGACATTTGGATTTGTTTAGGGTTTAGATATTAGATTTTGACTTTTTTTACACGGGGGAGATAGGGTTGAAAACCATCTTGATAACCGGCGGCGCCCGGAGCGGTAAAAGCCATTATGCTCAGGAGCTTGCCTCAAAATCAGGTAAGAAAGTGCTCTTTGTGGCAACCGCCGAAGCCGGCGATGAAGAGATGCGTCAGCGTATTCAGGCACACCAGCGCAGCCGGCCAGCCGGGTGGGGTACCCTCGAAGCGCCCACCGGCGTCGGCAAAGCGATTCTGAAAAACCGGGGTGGGGCGGAAATAATTATCGTGGACTGCATCACCATGCTGGTCAATAACGTATTTAGTCGTTATGCCAATTATACTGCGGAGAAGATAGATGACGCCCTGGCTGATGGTGATGTTAGCCGGGAGATTGACGACTTGATTGAGTGCCTTGCCCACCTCGACGCCGACCTTATTTTTGTAACAAATGAAGTGGGACTGGGACTGGTGCCACCCAACCCCATCGACCGGCTCTACCGCGATTTGCTAGGCAAGGCTAACCGCCTCCTCGCCGAGCAGGTCGATGAGGTCTACATGTTGGTGGCCGGGTTGCCCGTGCGGATAAAACCAGTTGCATAATCTCCACCGTCATTCTCACGAAAATAGGCTGGTGGCACAGGCCTCCGTGCCTGTGCAGAGTTATTTTCATCCTTCGTGGTGCCCCGATTGCATCGGGGCATGGAGGATTACCCCGAAAATAGCGAGTCTCCTATGTGTCATTCCCCGCTTCAGGCGGGGAATCCAGAGGGAACGGAAGGGACGTGGATTCTGGCCTTCGCCAGAATGACGATATCCTCGTGACCGATTTTCATACTTCGTGGCGCTGCTTGTCCCAGCATGATAGATTGCCATGTCGTCCACATGTAATCGGGACTCCTGGCAAAGACACTTGTGTCTTTGCCCCCTAGCCCCAGCCGTGATAAACTGGGGACAAATTGCAGAGTCTAGAGGTAACTATGTCTCTGTTCATCACTTTCGAGGGCGGGGAGGGGTGCGGCAAGACCGTCCAGACCCGGGCGCTCTATCGAAGACTGACGCGAGAGGGCATTCCGGCGGTGCTCACACACGAGCCGGGAGGCACTGTAATCGGCGAGAAGATTGCCCGCTGGTTGAAATGGGCGCATGGCGCCGGCATTTCACCGCTCACCGAACTCCTGATGTTCGATGCCTCTCGCGCCCAGCTTGTAGAAGAGTTTATCCAGCCCAGCCTCAAGCACGGCAAGGTGGTCATCTGCGACCGCTTCGCTGATTCCACCATTGCCTACCAAGGCTACGGGCGAGGGTTGGACTTGCAGATGGTAAGGTCGATTAATGATACCGCCGCTCACGGATTAAAGCCAGACCTGACAATTCTATTAGACTCGCCCGCAGAGATAGGGCTTGCCCGCAAAGGGAAAGGGAAGCAGGACCGCTTTCACCAGGCGGATATCGCCTTCCACACCAAGGTGCGGCAGGGTTACCTCAAGCTCGCGGCAGAGGAGCCGGCGCGCTGGCTGGTGATAGATGCCTCGCAGTCTAAAAAGGAGATAAGCGAGATTATCTGGGGAAAGGTTCGACTATCATTGCGAGCACATTCACTTCGTTCAGTGTAAACTCCGCGTGGCAATCTATGTAAATCTTTGAGTTTGCTTCGCCCCGACATGTCGGGGCGAAGCAAATGACATGACACCATGTCTGGTGCCGGGGGAGGGACTCGAACCCTCAAGGATTGCTCCGGCGGATTTTAAGTCCGCTGCGTCTGCCAGTTCCGCCACCCCGGCTCGTGCTACATCGCCAATTATATGATTGTCGGTACCCCTTGTAAAGCCACGATACCGGCCCTGGTTCTGCCTGTCATCTCCAAATGTAACAATTTTGCAACGAATTTCACCCCAATTTTATGACTTCTCCAGATGCTGTTTGTTATGCTGAAGTTACCTGGACTTTCCCATGACGCAGTAACCTTTCGCAGGAAAAGACGTTTTATATCACAGAGGGAAAGTCCAGGCAGGCATCTAAGGGAGACATTCATAAGTTTCGAAAAGGCACTGAATCTAAGGGCGGGAGGGGGAAAATGAATGCGATTGCGAAACTGAGCGCCATAGTCAACAGAGAACCACGACAGCAGCCGGTGCCGGTAAAGGTGGACAAAGAGGTCCTGATAAAGAAGGGCGTAATACGTTATTAATATCACGCAAACCCACATTTGATTTTGGTGGCACAGGCATCCCTGCCTGTGCAGTTCGGATGGGTGTCCTACACGCTATCTCATACGGGATTTAAGTCTTGCCAAGAACGAGGGGCGTTTAACAGTGTCATTGTCCGGCCAAGCCGGACTATCCACAATCTCCATTCATATGGATTCCCCGCCTGAAGCGGGGAATGACAGGGTTTCTTAAACACCCTCAAGAACTCGTTTTGACTTCTTTGAGTGATTCGCGCGGTTCGGATTCACGCTCTTTTACCCGCAGGGTATCATACAAGTCTTCCCAGACCTCGCCGTGCCTCTTGAGGTCAATCAGCACTGCTTTTTTCTGTCCGTCATCGTCAACTACAAACTCAACACCCTTTACCATATCGGCTCCTTCAAGTAAGATATACCTTGATTATAAACCTACTCCTGAATTGAAACAAAATCTAGGTTCGGATGGTGGGCTAAGAAAAACGCGGCTGCTCCCTCCCAATTTACCTTGCATCACGGGCAATTTCGTCAGCCGCATTCTTTGCCTTTTCCAATATCTGCCTAGCTTCTTTCAAGATTGCATCCGTTTCACGTAAGTTGTCCTCTAGCTGCCAAATAAGCTGTTTAGTGGGTTCCAGCCGTTTAGATACCGTCTCTAGCCGGCGTGCCAAGTCATCCATATCCCATCTGAGGTTATCTAATGAATTCATTGGGTTACTCCTTATGGGCAAGTTACACCACCCGTATAACATACTCCGGGCAGACGGCGGCGCAGTAGCCACAGAGGATACACTTCGAGTTGTCCACCTCGGCTTTTCTCTCGCCCAGCTTGATGGCGCCCTGGTCACACTCGTTGACACAGAGACCGCAGACGGTGCAGCGGTCGTAGACAATCAGGTGCCGTGCGACGGTGTGCACCCGGCTGCGCATATCTTCGGTCACTGTTTCATTGTTGAAGATAGCCACGTTCATCTCGACCTCGGCTTCATCTTTCATCCCGCAGGCGATGGCATCGCACGTGGGCAACTCCCGCAGGAAGCGGAAA
>JACPPR010000048.1 GCA_016190895.1 Chloroflexota bacterium
CGGAAAGCGTCTGAAGCCTGGTTGGGAGCCGAAGTAGCCCCGTAATCAAGCCGGACACGGTCGGAAAAAGGTAGAAAACGCAAAAACAAGAACGGCAGAACTGATAAACGGAGTATCAACACCAGTTTTTCAGCACCCTGCTAAGATACATGTTTTGCTACAAATATTACAGAACAAAAAGTATTACAGAACAAAAAGTCCCGCCCCGGTGAACCGGGGCGGGCTTCCAATATTTCTTGACCTTCGATAACAGCCGGATTACGGCTTGATAAGTACCTTTATTCCCTTACCGGCCAGAAGGCCGTGGAAAGCCTCGTCTATTTGCTCGATGGGCATTATCGAGATTAATGGCTCAAGCTTGAGCACGGGCAGCAGTGCCAGCGCCCTCTCAAAGCTGTACGGCGAGACGAAGACGCCCCGGATGGTCAGCTCCTTGTCATACATCAGCGATGGCGGAACGCCGACTTCGGCCCCGTTCGGGTACATGGCCGCCCAGACAATGGTGCCGCATCTATCTGCCAGCGATAGCGCCTGTTTGGCGACGGCAAGCTTGCCGCTCGCATCGAGTACGGTATCGAACCCACGGCCGTCGGTCAGCTTCTTCGCCGCGGCATCGAGGTCTTCATTTATCGGGTCGACCACTATAGTGGCGCCCAGCTCTTTGGCGAGCCGACGGCGGCTTTCCACAGGCTCGGAAACGAGCACCTTCGCCGCTCCGGCAATCTGGGCAACCTCCTGTAGAAGCAATCCGATAGGCCCGGCGCCGAGAATGGCCACGGAGCCGCCCGGTTTGATGTTCGCCAGGTCGATAGCGTGAACCGCCACCGAAACAGGTTCGAGGAGTGCGCCTACTTCCAGGCTGACGTTGTCCGGCAGTGCGTAGACGGCGCTCTTGTGATACACAGCATATTCTGCGTATGAACCTGTAGCCGGAATCACAGCTTGGCAGTAGTGCTCCATTTTGTTTCGGCAGTAGTAGCACGAGCCGCAATAGCTGCGGAAGTTCATAGCTACCTTCTGGCCAACTTGAAAGCCCTTGACATCGCTGCCGATTTCCACGATTGTTCCGGATGCCTCGTGACCCCCGACCCTCGGCCGGGCGCCTGGGGGGCGCTGTGGCATTGGAGCCCGCCGGGCGATGTATTCGGGGTCTATCGAATGCAGCTCACTGCCGCATATCCCGCAATAGGCTATTTTGACCTTGATGCGGTCGGGTCCCATCTCTGGTTCGGGTATATCCTGGACTTCTAGCTTTCCTGATTCATTTCTAATCGCTGCTTTCAAGAGTGGTTACCTCCTTAACTACTTCTGTCTCCTTCCCTTAAGGGGAGAAGATTAAGGATACGGGCGGGTTTCAAACCCGCCCCTACGCCTATATCATCCATCCTCTTCCCTCAATAGAGAAGGGATTGCTATTGTATAGTCATTTTTCCTAACCAAGTTCTAGTAACCCATTGATTTCTTCAGGTCCTGATTAATCCAGATACCCTTGTACCAGTCAACTGTGTTAGCCCAGCCCGTCCAGTTGATGCCGTAGTAGCGGACTATGCCGGGACTAACCCTTCTCTTAGGCATTTCTTTTGTCAGTCAAAGTTTACTCTAGATGGAGTTCAAAAACAATAGGAGAATCCCCTCATTTTGAGGTGTCGAATTGCCCGAATCATGTGTGGGGAAAGTATGAGATATTATAAAGAGGGTCTCATCCTGATTTATTGTGGACATCCAGGTTGAGACTAGTATATAAAAAACTGCCAGGTAGTCAAGCAAACCCAAATATCAAACCAATTACCCAAATCCAAATTCCAACCGAATGGTATAATCAGAAACTCAAGAGGCCAATACCAGGAGTTACGAATATGCCCAAGTTTGTAAAATGGGTCCCGACACCATCTCAATATATCGAGCCTTTTTTCGAGCTTGCCCCGGTATCTTCGTCTGACATTATTTATGACCTGGGTTCGGGTGATGGCAGGCTGCTCATTGCCGCCCTGGAAAAAGGAGGCGGGAAGTGTGTAGGAATAGAATTAGACCCTGAGTGTGTGAATGCCTCAAGGGAGACAGCGAAAAACAAAGGCCTGGATGAGAAGCTCACTTTCATCGAAGGTGATGTGATGGGACAGAACCTATCGGATGCTTCAATAATACTATGTTATATCCTGGGCAGCGCGTCCGCCGCTCTAAGGCCGAAATTTGAGGACGAACTTAAATCTGGAACCAGGGTTGTTATGGAATCGTTCCCTGTTCCCGGATGGAAGCCAGCCAAAACTAAAGAAATAAATGGCCGAACGTTCTATCTCTACATCATGCCGCCTGAAAAAACAGAGGACTACGATAGTGACCCCCCGGATACAGCTTACGAGTATGAGTGGTTTTATTGGCCGTAGATGTATCCATGTTCCGTGAGTCTGAACCCAAGAAACTCGCCACCGCGGTGTCATTGCGAGGAGCACATTCCCCTTCACTGCGTTCAGGGTCAGTGTAAACTCCGCGACGTGGCAATCTGGGTGGAGGGGTTTCGCCCCGCCCAGATTGCTTCGCCTTCCGACTTCGTCGGAATGGTCTCGCAATGACAATGGAAGTGGATGCTTCGTCTCGTTCTTGAAGTTATGTTATAATCAGGGTGTCTGTAATGCCTGAGATTGAGAGGTTAAACATTATGAGTGCAACAAAAGAAGAACTAAAAAAAATAGTTGGGCAGCTTTCTGAAGATGAAAGTCACATACTGCTAAAATTTGCGGAATGGCTGAAATCCCAGGAAGAGGTTCTCACGGAAAAAGAACTGGCAATTTTGCGCCGTGGTGAGCAACAGATTCGCCAGGGAGAGTCCGTCTGGTGGCGCGATGTCAAACGAACGAAAGTTTAGAATAGCTCTCTCCAGGGAAGCCCTCAAATACTACAACAAGGTAAGTGTCACAACTGCCGGAAGGCTTGATAAGTGCTTTAGCAACATGGAATCGAATCCTATTAGTGGAGCCAATATCAAACCTCTACGAGAAATGGCTGGAAAATACAGATACAGAGTCGGCAGTCTCAGAGTCATCTATGAAGTCGATATGGATAAAGCGCTTGTAAATGTAATGGCAATTTTACCTCGGGGACAAGCGTACAAGTGATAGACTTGAGACATTCTCTGATGATAGAGGCGACCGCTTTCCTTTCACGCTAGTAACCTCGTACTCCCTCATTCCCCGCCCCGCAGAAGACCCACTGACCATCGGGTGAGACCTTAGAAGGCGTTCAGGTTTTGTAGTATTAATCCCGCTAACCTGTTATAATAGGCGAAATGGAAAAGGTGATGGTTAGCCAGGTCAGGGACTTCGGCAACCGGATAAAAGAGAATGTCGAGCGGGTCATCGTCGGCAAGGGTGAAATTGTCGAGCTAACGATTATCGCTCTGCTATGTGAAGGACATGTTCTTATCGAGGACGTGCCGGGCATCGGCAAGACGATGCTGGCCAAATCTATTTCCCGCTCTCTCGGCTGCACTTTCCGGCGTATTCAGTGTACCCCTGACTTGCTGCCCCCCGATATCACCGGCACTTATATTTTTAACCAGAAAACCTCGGATTTCGAATACCGGCCGGGGCCGATAATGTCCCAGGTGCTGCTCGTCGATGAGATAAACAGGGCGACGCCCCGGACGCAATCCGCCCTGCTGGAAGCCATGCAGGAGCGCCAGGTAACGGCCGAGGGCGAGACCAAACCCCTGCCGAGGCCTTTCCTTGTGCTGGCTACTCAGAACCCGATCGAACTGGAGGGGACTTTCCCGTTGCCCGAGGCGCAGCTCGACCGGTTTCTGCTCAAAATCAGAATGGGCTATCCGACAGCCGAGGACGACCGCCTCATCCTGGCGCGCTTTCGTCAGGCCGACCCGCTCGAAGAGCTGAACCCGGTGGTCACTTCCGATGAGTTGCTCAGGATGCAAGCCGTGTGCCGGGAGACGCACGTGTCACCGGACGTGGAAAACTATCTCATCCGCCTGATTCACGCTACCCGCGAACATGCCGGACTGCAGCTCGGCGCCAGCCCCCGGGCGATGCTGGCGCTCTACCACGCCTCGCAGGCGCTGGCATTGTTGCGCGGCAGGACATTCGTCATTCCCGATGATGTTAAGTATCTGGCGCCCATGGTACTGGGGCACCGGGTTATCCCCAAGGCGGAAAGCCACTTGAGAGGTCGCAGTACCGATGAGATTCTGAAAGAAATCATCGATTCGGTACCGGTGCCTGTGGAGGAGACGGCCAGGGCTGGGGAGGGGTGAGGCGTGCTGGGCAGCTACTGGTTGTTCATCTCAGGGCTGCTTCTCATCATCAGTCTGATTTTGCATCAGACTCCGCTGCTGCTGGTTTCATTCCTGGTTTTCCTGGTCGGGGGCGTTGCCAGATTATGGGACCGCTACTGTCTCAGCCGGGTTGAGTACCGGCGTAAGCTCAGTTCCAGGCGTGTTTTCTTCGGCGAGGAAGTGCAACTCGAAGTAGAGATAAGCAACCGGAAGCCATTACCGCTGCCCTGGCTTCAAATCGATGATGAAATCCCGGAAGGGGTAACTCTCCTCAAAGGCAGGACCACCCCATCGCACATGATAAATCGGGTGCTCCTCAGTCAATTTCTTTCTCTTGGCTGGTATCACAAGATTAAGCGGCGTTACCCCTTGCAGTGTCAGCAGCGCGGTTTCTTCAGCTTCGGGCCGGCCACGATTCGCTCGGGCGACCTCTTCGGTCTCTTCAGCCGTGAGGAGGAGGTTGGACCGGTTGACAATCTGATTGTCTACCCCAAGATTGTGCCTCTGGAGCAATTGGGCATTCCCTCGTCGCAGCCTATCGGCGATATCATAACCAGAAGTCATATCTTTCAGGACCCCCTGCTCACTCAGGGGATAAGGGATTATCATCCCGGCGACAGCCTGAGGAGGATTCATTGGAAGACGACCGCCCGTCTCGGCCAACTGCAGACAAAAGTCTTCGAGCCGACGACTACTGTGGATATGGGTATCTTTCTGGATGTCCGCACCGTGCCGCCGCCTCTCTGGGGCGTGGTTCCGGAATTGCTCGAACTGGCGATTGTTGTGGTCGCCTCTTTGGCCAAACACGCTCTGGACGAAGGCTACCGGGTGGGTGTTTACGCTAACCAGAATAGTCTGGCGGCTGAAGGCTGCATCCGGATACCCCCCAGCCAGCATTCCGACCAGTTGCAGCGTATCCTGGAGACCATGGCTCAGGTCTACTCCACCGAGACGCTGCCGATAGCCAGCCTGGTGGTTAATGAGAGCAGAAACCTGCCCTGGGGCAGTACGATGGTGGTGGTTACCGCTATGCCGAGCGAGGCTCTTCTAGCGGCCCTGCTTCGGGTGAAGTGGGCGGGGCGGAGAATAGCCCTGGTACTGGTAGGCTCTCCCGATACGTCTATAAGCACGGACGGGCTCTCGGTGTTCCAAGTGCGAGATGACATAATGTGGCGCGACCTTGAGACGCTCGATATCAATGTGAAGACGGGGAAATGAAGTTCGAATATGAAAGCTAAATCCCTCTCTTTCTCCCTTTACAAAGGGAGATGCCTATAGACGACCTGCCTCCGTTTCAGGTGTCCCTCTTTGTAAAGAGGGACTTAAGGGGTATTTCGGAGATTTCATTTGACATTTTGAGCATTTGAGCTTTGATATTTGGATTTGTGCCGATTTCATACGGCCTCCCGTATGAGGAATGAATCGGGATTTAGAGTTTAGATATTAGTATTTTAGAGGTTTGTGAGCTAAGAGCAGTGGCCTTGTTGAATAAAATTGTCAATTTGAACCGGATAACCAAGAACCTTTTGCCGCTAACAGTCGTCCTGATGGAAGTGCTGTGGGCATACCCCTGGCTGATTCTGATGGGGAGGTGGCCGATACTTGTCGAACAGCATCTCCCTTTGAGCCTGGCGTCACTGGTCTTCTTGCTCGGCGGCTCTTTCCTTCTCACCAGGTTCGGATTTAGCCGGCGATGGTCTCTAGCCAGAAGGCGGCTGGGCATCATCGGCTGCGGACTGCTCGCCATTCTTATCGTCCTGCGTATCGAGTATCCCGGTGACTCGGGGCTGTTGGACGGGCGCTGGCTTATCGATACCGCCCGGCTGATGGTGGCGAGTTTCGTTCATCCTCATCCCGTGGCGATATCGCTGTTCGTCGGGCTTTACCTCTGGTGGCGGGGGATAGGGCTGGGGTATTCTCCTCTCCGTTTTGAAAACATTTACCGTTACTTCACTGTCGGACTTCTTGCCCAGGTGGTATTGATTATTGCCTGGGGGGCTGGTTCTCCCGGTGAATCGATGTCCACCATCGGTCTTTATGTAGCCGGTTTCTTTGCCAGCGGGCTATCGGCTCTGACGCTGTCCCGGCTTCAAGGCATGCGGGAACGAGTTCAGGATAAGGAAGCGAGGGCTGGCTTCAGCGGGCGTTGGTTTGCCATTATCGCTGTCGTCATCGGGGGTATTGTCCTGGTGGGGATAGGCGTTGCCAGCATATTCTCGCCCGGATTTCTGTCGGTTCTCGGGCGGGGTATCAATCTGGTCTCTGGGCTGTTGTTCAAAGTCATATTTTACATATCGACGGTGGCTGTCACTATCGTCGGCTTTGTGATAGGCATCACGATTTACATTGTACAGACGCTGATAAACATGCTCCAGGGCGAAATACCCACCGATGTGTCTTCGTCGGGAAATATGACGCCGCTTCAAGAACTGAAACAGGGCGTTTCCCGGACGATGTCATCGGAAGCTATTCTGGTAATGAAATGGGTGTTTTTCGGCCTGATTGTCGCCGCCGCTATCTTCTTAATCGGCCGTGCCATCCTGCGTTACACGTCTGGGCGGAAAGGGGATGATATCGAGGAAATTCACGAATCTCTCTGGAGCTGGAGAGGATTTGTGAGCGATTTACGTCTTTTTCTCAAGCCGCTGACGCAGCGTTTCAGGGGGATTAAGTTAGCCGGAGCATCTTCCCACGGCCGACGCCGCGCCGGCAGGCTGAGCATCCGTGAGATATACCAGCTCTTGCTCTGGCAGGCGTCTCAACTGGGCATAGCCCGTCGAAACCACGAGACACCCTATGAATACGGTAAACGGCTGGGGCAGGCCCTTCGGCTGCGCTCAGGGCAGGCCGTGCCTGAAGGCGGCAGACCGCTGGGCGAGCTTACCGACCTCTATATCAGCGTCCGTTATGGCGACCTGGCCGCCGGGGAAAAAGAAGTGGATTACGCCAACGGTCTGTGGGCAAAGATAGAACAGCAACTGGGAAGCCTGGAGACGAAGGCGGTGGAATAGGCAAATCCTAAATCCTAATATCGAAATCCTAAACAAATCCAAATACCAAAGCACTAAGGTTCAAAAAGGTTTCGAGATTTGATATTTAGACTTTGATATTGTTTAGAATTTCGGATTTAGTGCTTTGAGCTTTATGTTTATGTTTAAAACGGACACGTTCCGGTCAGGCAACCCCCGGCAAACTCAGATTCGGCAACGACATATTGCGCCGGTTCTTCGGCGGTTTCCGGCTGGTAGCCGGCCAGGGTCAACACCTGCTGTTTCTTGCTGCCGTAGCGGTAGACAGTGATGCCTTTACACTTGAGCTCGTGAGCCAGGGTGTAAATCCGGCTGATATCCTGGTGAGTCGCCGCCGCTGGCAGATTTACCGTCTTGGAGACAGAATTATCGGTATACTTTTGAAATACGGCCTGCATCCTGACGTGCCAATCCGGTTCGATATCCCAGTCCGTGATGAATGTGCGGCGGACGTCTTCGGGAATTCCCTGAATCGTGCCCAGCGTGCCTTTTTGGGCGATGTCTTCCATCAGTTCCTTCGAGTAGAAGCGGCGCTGGCGAGCCATTTCCTCGAATGCGGGGTTCACTTCCAGCAGTCTGGTCCCCTCCATCACGTTCCTGATATATGCCAGGGCGAAGAGCGGCTCGATGCCGCTGGAGCATCCGGCGATGATGCTGATGGTGCCGGTAGGAGCAATAGACAGGACGGTGGCGTTTCGCAGCCTGGTGCCGCCGGGACGGTCGTAGAGGCTGCCACTGAAGTTAGGGAAGACACCCCGCTTGGTGGCTAAGTTGGTCGAGGCTGCGATGGCTTTCTCTGAGATAAACTTGATTATCTTTTCGGCGGTTTCGAGAGCTTCTTCAGAGTTGTAGGGAATGCCCAGCATGACCAGGGCATCGGCGAAGCCCATCACCCCCAGGCCGATTTTCCGGTTGCCCTTTCTGGTTATCTGCTCGATTTCCGGCAGGGGAAAGATATTGGCTTCGATGACGTTGTCCAGGAAATGCACACCGAGATTGACAGTGCGCTCGAGCTTTTGCCAGTCTATCTGTCTGTCCGCGACCATCCGGGAGAGATTAATCGAACCCAGGTTGCAGCTTTCATAAGGGAGCAGAGGTAATTCCCCGCAGGGATTGGTTGCCTCGAACCTGCCCAGCTGCGGGGTCGGATTCTTGCGGTTGATTTCGTCCAGAAAAATGAGACCGGGGTCGCCCGTCCGCCAGGCGTTGCTGACAATCATTTCGAAGAGCGCTCCGGCGTTGATCGACCCTGTTTCTTTGCCGGTTCGAGGATTTATCAATCGCCACTGTCCGCCTTGCGAGGCGGCTTTTATAAACTCATCCGAGGCGCCTACCGAGATGTTGAAGTTGGATAGGGTGACGCCGTCGCTTTTAGACTCGACGAATTCGACTATATCCGGGTGGTCGGCATTAACTATGCCCATATTGGCGCCCCGGCGCTTGCCGCCTTGCTTCATTACTCCGGTGGCGGCGTCATATATCTTCATAAAAGAAACCGGGCCCGAGGCGACGCCCTTGGTGGAGCGGACCATATCTCCCTTCGGTCTGAGATGAGTGAAGGAGAAGCCCGTGCCGCCTCCGGACTGGTGAATGATGGCCATATTCTTGAGCGTTTCAAAAATCCCGCTAATCGAGTCCTCGACTGGTAATACGAAGCAGGCGGATAGCTGCCCCAAGGGCGCGCCGGCATTCATCAGGGTCGGGGTGTTGGGCATAAACTCAAGATTGCTCATCATCTCGAAGAACGCCTGCTCCAACTCTCTGTAATCAGACAGCGGGTCGAACCTGGTCTCCGCAGCCGCGATGGCGCGAGCGACACGCCGGAAAAGCTCGGTGGGACTCTCGATTACGTTGCCATCTTCGTCTCTGAGCAGGTAACGGCGCTCCAGCACCTTGATGGCGTTCACGCTAAGTTTCAGGTCGTCGCGGACGCCGATGATTCCCTTCAACCGGCGCACATCGGAGCGTTGTTGGCGGTAGAGAATATAGGCTTTAGCCACATTGGGATAGCCCTGGGACATCAGCACTTCTTCCACGATGTCCTGGACCTGTTCCACGGTGGGAATGGCGTGCCCCAGCCTTTCCTCAACGATATCGACAACGCGCTGGCATAGCTCGGCTGTCCGGTCTCGGCCGCCGGCGCTGGTAGCCACGAAGGCCTTGTAGATGGCGGCTTCGATTTTACTGGAGTCGAAGGGGACGACGGAGCCTTCTCTTTTGCGAATCCGGGTCACCTTTTGTCTGGTCATGGCCCTCCGATAAAGGTTATATCGTTCTGTCCTGGCTACCTCAATTTACAATAACCACGAGAGTATTTTAGTAGACAACCTGTGGAAAAGTCATAAAATTACAAGTGGAAAAGTAACAAAAGTGTGTCAGGGTCGACGCAAAGATAGCTAAGCAAAGCGGGCAAGAAACAATCGGTCGCTAAGGTCTAAACCATAAACTCTAACAAATTCAAGTAACAAGATCCAAATGCCTTAATGCTAAAGCACTTGTTTCTATCATTTGGATAGAGACATCTTCGAAATCGGATGAATGGAGATACGCGAGTTGTTTATATGTGTCGGTACGATTACCAAAAATGCGGTCTTATTGTGCACAAGTTCATAAAGACGAAACTGGGCGGTACTTTTAAGATAGACAGAACCAGTACTTTTGAGTTGGACCTTTAGCTTGTGGCATCCAGGCAAGTTCGAGCGCCCACAGAAAGGGGTTGCTCTAGTCGCTCTTAATTCTCGTGTAAGCATCCGGAGAGTAAGAGCTATTGTGGGAGAATTGCAACATAATAGTTTCAGCAAGCCCAAAGCGAGCCTCTTTTCTTCTGTCGATACCAGTTGGCTTTTTGACGTGATTCATTCTTATCACGGTATCAACCCACCGAAGTTCGCTGCGCCGGGCTAACGCTTCTAGATTCTATCGTGACACCTGGTAGCGTGACTCCCTGCTTTAACAGGCTAGCCTGAAGGGACTTCCTGTCTATCTTTCTCGGGATAGTACCTTGTTTTATCGCTAAAGCTGCGGCGGCGCCGGCGGCTTGCCCGGTAGGTATGCACTGCTGAATCCAGTTGAGCGAGTTATTGGCATTCACGTCTGACGAGAAGCAACGGCCGGCGACAAGCAGGTTGTCGATACGGCGCGGCAATAGCGCTCTGTAAGGAATATAGACGTGGGGGAATCCCTTCGAGACGGTTTGTCCGAGATGAGGCAGCACAGCAATAGAATCTTCGTGAACAACTCCGGAAAGCACATCTTGCCAGGTGACAACGTGTTCTCCGATGAGGCGCCCGCTGCCACGGGTGCCAATCTGAGAAGCGGTATCCATTATGAAGCTGTTCTCAAAACCGGGTACGTTCTGCTTCAAGAATTTATGGGATAAGAGCATCGACTTCCGGGCATTGACCTCCACCCAGGTAAGGTCTTCGACACTGAGAGCGCTCAGATTCGGTATCCAGTTATTACACCACAGGATATCAGGACGGGAGCTTCTCCAGTAAGTATTGAAGCCTCCCTGGCTGGTTAGCTCTTTCATCAGTTCGTCATGTCTTGTCTTCTCTTTGTCCCTGAAATCGGCATACTTGTCAGCATCGACATTGGCTATTCTGAAGACCAGGGCCAGGTTAGAAGACCTGACACTGCGGTCGATAGTGTCGTCGAATTCAGCACCTACAGAGGCAAACATATCGCCATCGCCGGTAGTATCGATGGTTATTTGAGATAGTATTGCCTGCCTGCCCGATTTGCTCTCAAAAATCATTCCCTGAACTTTGTCATCTTCGGCAATTGCCCGGCTGCCCCAGGAATGGAGAAGCAACTTGACTCCGGACTCTTCTACCATGTCATTCAGTACGCATTTCAGCATCTCGGGGTCGACGAGCGCCCCGTACCTGACTGCCCCTCCAGATATAAAGCCGCCGTGCCCGCGGCGTCTCCAGTAATTCAGTATTTTGGGGTCTGTCGAGCCGACCTCCTCATCTTTAGGGTGAACAGCTGCACCCATCGCATCCAGTCTGTCTATCATTTCCTGGCATAGTCCGGCTATCTGTCTCGATGTTGTGCCATCGCTTAGAAAAGGAATCAATATTACCAATCCCCCGGTAGACATACCTCCGAGATGTCCGTATCTCTCCACAAGGATAGTTTTTGCCCCGCCCCGCGCCGCAGCTACAGCCGCCGCCACGCCTGCGGGCCCACCCCCCACCACAACCACCTCAGTTTCGCTAAATATTCTTATTTCTCTGGCTGTTTCACGAATCGTTTTCGCCATTAAGTTGCCTGCCTTGAACTTTTCTGGGTTTGCGGATTTTGCTAGCCGATTTTTTTCACGCTTACCCTGACTGAGGTTTCGATGGTGCCGCAGACAGGGTCCATATGCTCGAAGTCCATAGCCAGCAGGTTATCGAAGTTGGTCCCCTTGCCTCTGGCAATGGGCTGGCCCATCGCCCAGTGACCGGCTGTGGCAGCGATACCTACCGCCAGAGGATGATGACCCTCAAGCGTCTTGAGGGTGCCTATTGCCTTTCGTCCCAGATAGGACTCTATCTCGATAATATCGCCATCCTTCAGCCCCTTCTTTCGGGCAGTGCTGGCATTCATAGTAACGTTGTAGGTATAAGGGTTCATCCGGCTGGCTTCATCCAGCCAGGGCTGCTCCATAGTGTGAGAGGCGCTGTGAAGGACGTCCCGGTAGGAATAGCAGTAGAGGTCATATTCGGGGTCAGTGACTTTGTGGTTGGTGCAAGGGAACCAGGAGATGAGGGGGGTGTATTGCGAGGCATCCATTCCCAACCCTGTTGCTTTATTGATTTCTTCGACCTTCTCCTTCATGTGCGCCAGCCATTCCATGTAGATGGGCACCCGGAGGTCGAGGAACCATATCCAGTAAGCCTCTTCCACCCGCTTCGGCCAGCGAATGAATCCGTTCTTCTTGAACCACTCCCAGTCATGCTCGGGGCCGAACATGCTCTTAACGACGGCATCGCCTATCTCGGCTACGGGCAGATTTCGATTTAAGTCCTTTGGCAGGTACTCGTCGTTTATCGGCGAAGTTCTAATCAATCTGTCATTGGCATCGTTAATCAGGTCTTTGGCCCATGCCTTACCCAGTCTTTCCGCAACATCATAAGCGATATCATAAGAGTGTTTTTGCTGCCCTGATGGCTTAACCACCTGCTGGGAGATGTGGTAACACCAGTCATCCAGACCCCAGGCATGGTTGAAGTTCTGGGCCAGGCCTGAGGTCCAGTTATCCTTCTCCAAAAAATGAGTGTCCGGCAGGACGATATCGGCAAAAGCCTCTGTTGTCTCGGTATTGAAGAGTTCGATTGCGACGATAAACGGCACTTTTTTCAGAGCGTCGGCGATAGCGTCCCGGTTGCCGATGCTTAAGACCGGGTTCTTGCTGATGAACTGCATCTCAGGTTCATAGCTGGCTCCCAGCTTCTCCCACACCTCTTCCCGGTCGGAACCGCCAGTGATGTACTTGAAGTTGCCGATGGGCTGGATGTCCCTGAACCCGTACTGATGTTTTAGTTCAGGCATAGCTATGGGCCACTCCCCGTGATAGGGGTTATTCTTGTTTGCCCTGCCACTCGCGGGTCCAAAGCGCTGGTTCTGCAAGAAACCATCCAGTCCCTTAAAGACTGTCCATTTGAGAGCGCCGGGGTCGTCATCTTCCCGTCCGGGATAACCCATGGTAACGGCCGGCCAGCTAGTGGTGCCGCCGGGCACCTCGATAGCCCCCACCAGGGCGCTCAGCAGGCTGACGGCGAAACAGGCATGGTATGAGTTCTCGTGCCCCTGTCCGCCGCGGAAGATGACTGCCGACACCGGCCGGTAGGGTAGGGTATGCCCGTCTATGGTGATGGTGCTGCCTACTCTCGCCTCAGTGGCAAACTCGGTGGCGATGCGCCGGATGGTATCGGCGGGTATAGAACTTATCTCAGAAGCCATTTCGGGGGTATATTGTTTCAGATGTTCTTTCAGCAGTTGGAAAGACGGCTGGCACTTGATGCCCCGAAACTCGTAGCAACCTTCGAGGGCATAGTCTTTGATGGTCGGGTCGTCATAGACCTTGGCTTTGCCTTCTCCCGCATCCCAGACCATTGGTTTGTTGGTCTCATCGTCACCGATATAGGTAACTGCTTCACCAGCCTGGGTGTGCCCTTTGACGCCCCGTGCCGGGCCCTTTTCCCGGACGTATTTCATATCAGGACCCACCAGGTAGGGGGCATTAGTCTTTAGCTTGAGGAAAGGCTTATCGATTATGCCCAGTTCATTGACTATGACGTTGCACATCGCCAGCACTACGACGAGGTCTGTCCCCGGAATAATCGGCACCCACTCGTTAGCTTTGCCGGCGGCGAAGTTGCACATCGGGTCGAAGACGACCAGTTTCATTCCTCTGAGTTTAGCATCGGCGACCTGTCTGGCGGCTATCATTGCCGAGTGCCCCGAGCCGTGGCCCTTACTTGAGCCGAAGTAGATGGCGTAGTTGCAGTACCTGAAGTCAGGCACAATCGACCAGGAGCCGTGAATCAGCCCGCCCACCGGATGGGCGGCATCACCGCAATGAAGGCCGACACCACCCACGAAACTACCCCCTCCTTGCCCGCCCACATAAGCCGGAGCGCCACTTCCCCACCCCGGATGCGGACCCGCCGCAAAACCTCCGACTATCTTCCTGGGGTCTTCCTCGATGATTTTCTTCATTCGCGGGACAATTTCGGCGTAAGCTTCCTCCCAGGTTATCTCTTTCCATTTCGGGTCGACGCCGATACCCTTCTCCGGGTTGGTTCTTCTCAGAGGGGTTGTCAGGCGGTTGGGGTCATAAAGCTGCTGTAGCGAAGACATGCCTTTGGGACAAAGCCCGCCAGCGGACCCCAAAGTACTCCCCGGTTCCCCCTGTATCTCCACGGCGACGCCGTTGACCCGGTGGACTCGGATGGCGCAGACACCGTAGCACCTCATACACTGGGTAGATACCCAGAGATCCTCTTTGATTTGTTTTTCCGTGTTTTTCATCTTTGCTCCTTAGCTGGCTTATTACTATTGTCCGAATGCTGTTAGTTTATATGCCCAGTTCCTCACCTACCAGCACCACGTTTATGCGGTCCTTCCTGCGTCCCAGGCTGCCATCGATAATCACTGTATAACGGCAAATTCTGGAGTCGTTGTTACAATCAACGCAGATACCGGTCCTGGCGCAAGGCAAATTACCGAACGCCTCCATATGGTGCTTGATGCCGTGCCGTCTGGCGTTCATCGGCGCAGCTATCCGGTGAATTCTTTCTATTGCTTCACTTACGTCTTTGACAATCTTGTTGGCGCCGGCGACCACAATGACTTTATCCGGGCCGAATATCATCGGAGCGACTCTGTTGCCCAAAGCATCCGTATTAACCAGTTTGCCATCGAGAGTGACCGCGTTGGCGCCTGCTAAGAATACCTCGGAAGAGAAGGCGGCCCTTTGCATTCTTAGCCTTTCTGCTCCGGCTACGACCAGCGAACCATCGGCAGCTCTTTCCATAGGGTCGAGGACGATATTCTTATTACGCTTTCTGAGTTCGGCAACAATCCCCACCTGCTCGAGGGTAACCGAGTCTCCACAGACGACTGTCACCCCCTCGGGAATCATCGCCATAACAACGGACAGCGCCTCTTGCCGGTTAGTGACGTATCGAGCGTTAGTATTTCTTTTTTGCAGACTAGCTACCGCCAGTGTGGCACGTTCCTGGTAGAGCCACTGTCTCTCTTCGCCGATATCCCGTTCGTCTGGCATTGCCCTCCTTTTCACCGGCCTGGTAAATGCAGGTTAGAACGCCGAACTGGGGGAATAGGCGGAAGACGGTATCAGCGGGCTGTACAGCCCGCCTTTAAGTATCAGGTAGCGCAAAGTAAGGTCGCCAAGCAGTTCACAAAAGATGGAAAGGTAAAGAGCTCCGGCCGGCATATTCTCGATGCCTGTATTGAAGCTGATGACGACTATAGTCATCGGGAGGGCCAGTCCGAGAAGTACGACCACCAGCCACATCAGCGCTTTAAATCTCCCGAAAATAATGCTCTGGACGGATAACCGGCCGGTAGGATTGGTATACCTTACGCTGACCAGGTAGACTGCCAGCAGGAAAGCGTAGGCGACAAGCAATAAGCGTATCCACTCTTCCAGCGATGGGCCCAGTGTCGAGACCTCTCCGGAGGCAAGGGCGATGCCCAGGGCCAGCCCGGCGCCGCCCCATATGCCGCTCACTCCGTAAATAATCGGCAGCAATGCCGTATTCCACAGTGCGATGCCGTTGACGAAGTTCATGGCAAAGCCACCGTAGACGATGGTCAGGAAAGCAAAGAGGTCAGCCAGTACCATTACAACAGGAGATGCGCCACCCGCCTGAACCATTATCATCTGTATCAACCCGAAAATAAGGAAAAGACTGACGAAGATTAGACCCCGTGAAATCCAGGAACTACCCGGCCTGCTGACCATCCGCCAAAAGCGGAAGGGATGGCCCAGGTAGAGGATGTGGATACCACCGCCGATGACACCGCAAACGAGCCAGCCGACGAGCATCGCTTCGATACTCTTGAAAATGGTACCGACAAAGAATGCGCCGGCTCCCAGTTCGATGAAGAAGAAGGCCAGCCAGAGAAGAATGCCCCTTCTTTCTATCCATTCCTTTTGCGGAGTCGGCTTGACCATCCATTCAAAGGGTTTCATATTTGCCTGCATGCTTCGCTCCTTCCTCGCTAACAAATTCGCTCTCCCTACTTGTGTGAGAGATGTAAGTGAGAGGAAAACCTGCTCTCACCCTCACCCCCACCCCAGCCCTCTCCCGTCGAGGGAGAGGGGGACATAAAGACTAATCAAGATAGTAGACTGACGGCTCTGTACCGAGTTCGCTGTGAAGCGGATAACCCTTGCGCTCTTTAATTAACTTGGAGACGTTGCTGTTTGGGTCGTCCAGGTCGCCGAATGTCCTGGCCTTGACCGGGCAGGCATTGACGCAAGTCGGAGTAGCTTCCCGGTCGATGCCGATTTTCAATCCTTTACGTAGCCCTTCATCCAACTTTTCCATACAGAAGTTACACTTAATCACTGTGTTTGGCTCCAGTGGATATAGTATTTCTCGTCCCACCCGTTCCAATTCAGTCAGACCCTGGCCCGGCCAGTATTCCTTGTTCCCATCCGAGTTATAGGTGCGCATCTGGTAGGGGCAGGCGACGATGCAGTACCGGCAGCCAACGCACTCCTCAGAGTTAACGTAGACGATGCCGTCCTCCCTTTTTTGCGTTGCCCCGGTAGGGCACACTTTGACGCAGGCCGCTTCCTTACAATGATTGCAGAGTACAGGCAGGATTTGCTTGGTAACCGTCGGGTAAGTGCCGGTTTCAGAAACCAGTACCCTGCCGAAGAAGACGTCCGGCGGCAGAGCGTGTGCTGCCTTGCAAGAAATCTGGCAACTGTAGCAGCCGATACATCTCTTCCTGTCGATAACCATACCCAACCTCATTTTGCCCCCTCCTTATTCTCGTCGATTTTCCTTACTGTTACCCTGACACAGGTTTCAAGATTGCCGGCGACCGGGTCGGTATGTTCGAAAGTCATCGGCAAGAGAGTGTTGAAGTTAGAACCTTTGCCGAATGCTATCGGTTGCCCCTTGGCGAAGTGACCGGCGGTACTCGAAATACCTACCGTCAGCGGATGATGACCCGCCATGAGCTTGACCGTGCCCTTTTCTTTCCGCCCCAGGTAGGTCTCCACTTCGATGAGGTCACCGTCCTTGAGCCCCTTCTTTCTGCCTGTTTCAGCATTCATCGTAATATTGTAAGTCCACGGATTCATCTGGCTGGCTTCATCGAGCCAGGGCTGCTCCATAGTCTGGGAGCTGGAGTGCAAGATATCCCGGTAAGAATAGCAGTAGAGGTCGTATTCAGGGTCTTCCACCTTATGAATGGTGCACGGGAACCAGGAAATGAGCGGGGTATACTGCACCGGGTCCATAAACACGCCGGTCTTCTGGTTTATGTCTTCGACTATCGGCTTCATATGCGCCAGCCACTCCAGATAGATGACAGGTATCCTCATGGGGAGGAACTGCAGCCAGTAAGCCTCCTCGACTCTCTTTGGCCAACGCATGAAACCGTGCTTCTTGAACCAGTCCCAACCGTGCTCGGGACCGAAAGTGCTCTTGGTGAAGGCATCCCCCAACTCGGCGGCTGTCAGATAGCGGTCCAGGTCATTCGGCCAGTACTCCTTGCTTATCGGAGCAGTTCTAAGGAATCTTTCGTTGGCTTCCCTGACCAGGTTCCGCCCCAACTCCTTGCCCAGTCTCACCGCCAAATCATAGGTGACTTCATCAGCGCTCTTACGCTGATGAGTCGGCTTAGCTATAGTCTGGGTAATATGGTAGCTCCAGTCATCCATGCCCCAGGCGTGGTTGAAATTCTGCATCAGGCCGACATGCCAGCTATCCTTTTCCAGATAGCAGCCATCCGGCAAGACGATATCGGCGAAACCCTCCGATGTCTCGGTGTTGAAAAGTTCCGAAACAACGACAAATTTTATACTTTTGAGAGCATTGGCCAAGGCATCCCTATCACCGATGGACATAAGCGGATTTCTGCTTATAAACATCATTTCGACCGGATAAGTAGCCCCGAGCTTTTTCCAGACCTCATCACGGTCTGACCCGCCGACAATATATTTGAATCTACCTGCTGGCTGGATATCGATGAGACCGGGCTGATGCTTCCATTCCGGGTATGGAATGGGCCACTCCCCGTGATAGGGCACATCTTTGTTAGACCTGCCGCTGCCCGGGCCGAAGCGCTGATTCTGCAAGAAGCCATCGAGTCCCTTGAATACCGACCACTTGAAGCCGCCGGGGTCCTGCTCTTCTCTCCCCGGAAAACCCAGCGTCCTGGCCGGCCAACCGGTGGTGCCTCCGGGAGTCTCGACTGCCCCCACCAGTGCCGAAATCAGGCTGACCGCAAAACAGGTGTGGTAAGCGTTACCGTGCCCTTCCCCGCCGCGGAAGATGATTGCCGCCACCGGCCGGTAGGGCAAAATATGACCGTTGATATTGATGGTACTACCTACTCTGGCCTCATGGGCAAAATCGGTGGCGATGCGCCGGATAGTCTCCGGCGGTATCGAGCTAACCTTAGAAGCCATCTCAGTGGTATACTCCTTGAGATGCTCTTTGAGCAATTGGAAGGACGGTTGGCATTTGATACCCCGATATTCAAAGTTGCCTTCGAGAGCGTAGTCTTTAATCGTCGGGTCGTCATATACTTTGGCTTTGCCTTCCCCCACATCCCAGACCATCGGCTTGTTGGTCTCATCATCGCCGATGTAGGTTATTTCCTCACTTCTATTCTCACCCTGCTGTCCCAGTGCCCGGTGTCCTTTAACCCCCCGCGCCGGCCCGTTTTCGCGGACATACTTCATATCGGGGCCAACCAGGTAGGGAGCATTAGTCTTCATTTTAAGGAAGGGTTTATCGATTATGCCCAACTCGTTGACAATGATATTGCACATTGCCAGAATCACGGCGCCATCGGTGCCGGGGACGATGGGTACCCACTCAAATGCTTTACTGGCAGCCACCCTGCACATCGGGTCGAAGACAATCATTTTCATACCCCTGGCCCGAGCCTCGGCAGCCATTCTGGCGGTTATCATTGCCGAGTGGCCGGCGGCGTGCCCTTTGCTGGCCCCGAAATAGAGGACATAGTTGGAGTATTTGAAATCCGGCACTACCGACCAGGAGCCGTGGGTAATGCCGCCTATTGGATGAGAAGCGCCGCCGCACTGGAGACCACCGCCCCAGACAAAGCCGCTATATGGGCCCATACTGCTCAGATATGATGGAGTGCCGGTCGACCAGGAAGGGCTGGAACCCCCACCCCACTGGCCGAATGACACTTTCCGAGGGTCTTCTTCCAGGAGTTTCTTGAGTCTGGGCACAATCTCATCATAGGCTTCTTCCCAGGTAATCTTTTTCCACTTAGGGTCGACACCGATGCCCTTTTCAGGGTTAGTCCTTCTTAAGGGAGTATTCAAACGATTAGGGTCATAGAGCACCTGAAGCCCGGCAAGGCCTTTACTGCACAAGCCTCCCATCGCCCCGTGCGTGCTATCAGGCACTCCCTGTATCTCGACAGCTACGCCGTTGACCCGGTGAACCTGGATACCGCAGTCGTTGTAGCACCTGGAGCACTGGGTATGAAGCCAGACGTCTTCCCAAATTTCCCGTTTTGCGTTCTGCATCCTCCTCCTCCTCCTCCTTTGTTAACTTAATTTGCTCTCATCATACGTCGGTCATATAATAATTATCGCCCTTTCTTATGACCTCCGCAAATTTCAGCCTAGAGGCGATATTTCGTTACTGAGCCTATCATTACTTTAAGATTTTCCGGTCTGGCATCTTGCACGGCGTCTGTGGCGCCTCTCAGGATGAAACCCCCGCCCTTGCCGCAAATCTGGATAAGCCTTTTACAGTACTCTTCCACTTCTGAAGGTGAGCCTGTTTGCAGCAGGGCTACAGGAACATTACCCATAAGGCAGAAACGGTTGCCGAGAACCTCTTTTGCCCTGAACATGTCTGTTGCGTCAAGACGCATTATCAAGCTGCCCCTTGGGAACTCGAGGAAGTATTCTAAGCGGGTATCACAAGAACCCTCGGCAAATATCAAGGGTATATAACCCAGGTCGATTGATGCCTGCAGGGACTTTTTCCAGGTCGGCCAGTAGAAGGTCTCCCACTGTTTCCTGGACAGAAAACGGTCTGAGCCTCGATGAATAGCGCCGCCTCCCCCTATCTGAGGCCCCTTCTTCTTAGGGTCGGCCGGTGTTGCTCTGGCTATTTGACCTCGGTTGATTTTTTCCAAGGCGGCGATGAGCTTTTCCGGCCGTCTGAACATATCGGTCACGATGCCTTTCCACCCCCGGTAACTGTTTGCCATGACGTCAAAGGCCGGCCCTCCTGCACCTCCGCCGCCTTCCGATAAAGATGCGAAACCCAGCGATACCAAATCGGCATTAATATCACCCATCGCCTGGCGATATGCCTTTTGTGCCTGCCCGGCTTTTTTCAGGGCCTGAGCTGCCTCAAGGAATTCCGGCGTATCGAAGAGAGAGACAATAGCAGTGAGACCGGCTCCCCTGCCACTCAGGTCGGGCAGCCTGGCCAGAGGCGCCATAGCGCCATACACGCGGGGGATATAGCGGCGAATGAAGAAATCGGTGGTATCCTCGAGAAAGAGGTCATACTCGTCTTCACGCAGCCACTCCTCGTCCACAGCCTGCTGAGTAACGTCTGAGGGGAGTGTCCCACCCGGCCATAATATGTTCTTCGCCTCCAGGATGTCTAACACAGCGCCTGAACTTGTTGTGATATGTCGGCAGCTATCCGGCTCGAAATCGACCATCATTCTGGTGAAAGCCGCCTTCCATGTAACAGGCTCATAGTATTGAGCAGAATAGGGCAGGCCGCCATATTTGGCAGCGAAATCAGGCCAGCCAAAGATAACCGGAACGCGGTCAGGCTCCTTTAACTGAATAGCTTCCCGGAGCCGCTTCTGCCTCTCCTGGAAAAGGTCTTCTACGCTTCTATTATTCTTTTTTTCAACTTCATCCGTGAGCTGTTTCAGGTGCTCTCTATACTCTTCTTCAGTACTCACCCGGACTTTCGGCGTGACTGTGATTGCCACTTTACATCTCTCCTACTCAAAACTGCCCCTGCATATTGAAGTAAGCGAATACCTCCACCCCAATCTGGTTTCCCGCTAGTATCCCATCGCCTTCTTCAGGTCCTGGTCAATCCAGACATACTTCATATACTGGGGCCAGGATGTCCAGCCCAAACTTCTGGCGCCGTAGTAGTTTTTCAGCCACGGCCACCAGATGTTAAACGTCCTGGCCGCTGGCGTAGGCACAACATAGGCCTTGGAAAGAATATACTCGGCGATTTCATCCCGGTATACCCGGTCAAGCTCCTCTTCTTTGCCGGCGAAAAAGAGTGATTCCAACTGTGCCTTCTTTTCGACCAGGTACGGGTCGTCAACCATCATCGAATTGCCGTAGTTATCGCCGACGAAAGTGCCCATGCGGATATAGCCCGGATAGCCGCCGGAATAAATCGCCTGTTCGGCCAGCCGGTTGTTCAATACGTTAGTCCAGGCGCCGCTTTCGAGCACTTTTATCTCCATCTCCACGCCGACTTTCTGCCAGTAATCCTTGATTATCGCCAGGTAATCCACGTTTACCTGTTCGGCGACTACCTGAATTTTGAAACCATTGGGATAGCCGGCCTCTTTCAGCAGCTGTTTAGCCTTGTCAGGCTTATAAGCGAATAGCTCCTGAATGTCCGCCGACCGTTCCGACAATGGTTTGCTGATGGCGTCGATATTGGACCCGCCACCGACCGGCCAGGAATACCTCATATCGGCCTGACCGCTGAAGTAGGTCTTGATGAGTGTATCGAAGTCAACTGCCATATTGAGAGCTCGGCGAACCCTTACGTCATACTGAGGTAGGTTCGGCTTATCAATCCTGAAGTTAATTCTATTCCCTCCCGTCCCCTTCACTGTGACAGACTCTAGCTGGGGGGTGGTTTTCTTGAAAAGCGCAGCGTCCTCCGCTCTCAGTCCGCCCAATTCATCGATCTTCCCCGTCCGCAGCGCTGCCTGCCGGGTGGAAGCATCCGGTATGATTAGCTCTCTGACGGTGTCGACATAAGGGAGCCTTTGCCCCTTTCCCGGCCCCACAGGGTCGACCTGCCAGAAGTTGGTGTTTCTGGCAAGGGTCACCTGGCTGCCGGGGATATAGTCAGTCAGAATGAAGGGCCCCGTGCCGACGACGTTCTGCCATTTGTTCATATCGCCGTATTTTGAGATAACCTCGGAAGGATAATCACCGACAGCCCACACCATCAGGAAATAAATGGCATTATAGAAATCCGTCGGGTCCACCTTGAGTTCGAGGGTATATTTATCGGGAGTAGTGAATACTGCGCTCTTGGCCATAACCGGAGCGGCGCGGGCGACATACGAGTTTGTAGTCTTAAGATTGCGGTTGAGGGTAAAAGCCACGTCCTCGGCGGTCAGTTCCCGGCCGTTCACCAGGCGGCTGGCTTCACTCTTGGGGTTTAAGCCGAAGCGCATCCCCGGCCGTATTTTCCAGCGGATATGTCCGGGCTGGACAAGCTCGTAACTTTCGATGAGGGTTGGCATCTTATCGCTGAAAATGCTGGTGCCGGAAGTCCACTCAAACTCGCCGGTGCCGGCTGGCCCCCTTATCCAGTCACCGGTCAAAAGCATCTGGTGGGTAAGCTGGTTAGAATAAATCCAGAAATGGAGGGTAATGACCTCGTCCCAACCCCGCGGGTCGCTGGTCATGGCGACTGTATGGGTGCCGCCGTATTTAGGCACGTCCGCGGCAGGTTTCACCGCCTCTTGCTGCGGTCTTTCAGCCGCTGGAGCAGTTGGGGTTGTCGGAGCAGTCGGAGTTACTGGTGTTGAGGGTGCCACAGGAGTTTGTGGTGCCGTCGGTGCAGTAGCCGCCGGACCGCAAGCAGCCAGCACCAGAGATAACGCCATCAAGGCGCTCACCGCCAGCCATAAGATTTTCTTGCCCATTTCGTTCTCCCCTTCAGTTTGCTAGTCCCATTTACCGGATACAACTGTAGCAGCCGATACATCTTTTGCGGTCAATAACCATACCCAATCTCATAATAAACCCCCTTTAATCTTCAATCTTTCGGACTGTTACCCTGACACAGCACTCGAGATTGCCATCCACCGGGTCGGTATGTTCAAACGTCATCGGCAATAGAGTATTAAAGTTAGCGCCCTTGCCTTTGGCCGTAGGCTGCCCTTTCGCCCAATGACCGGCAGTGGCACAGATGGCTACCGATAGAGGATGGTGGCCCTGCACCAGCTTAACCCGACCCGTTTCCCTCCGCCCCAGGTAAGACTCCACTTCAATGAGGTCGCCATCTTCGAGACCCTTTTCCCTGCCAGTTTCTGCATTCATAGTAATGTTATAAGTCCAGGGGTTCATCTGGCTGGCCTCGTCTAGCCAGGGTTGCTCCATCGTCTGCGAGCTACTGTGCAAACTGTCGCGGTACGAATAGCAGAAGAGGTCATATTTCGGGTCAGTAACCTTGTGAATGGTAGTTGGGAACCAGGAGATAAGCGGAGTATATTGCGCCGGGTCCATAAAGAGGCCAGTCTTCTGGTTGATATCCTCGACTACCGGCTTCATATGCGCCAGCCATTCGAGGTAAACGACCGGTATTCTGATATCAAGGAACCATGTCCAGTAAGCTTCATCCACCTTTTTCGGCCAGCGGACAAAGCCGTGTTCCTTGAACCACTCCCAACCGCGCTCCGAACCGAAGGTGCTCTTCATAAACGCATCACCTATATCGGCCGCCGTCAGCTTCTGATTCACGTCCTCCGGCCAGTATTCCTTACTGATGGGCGCGCTTCTCAGAGTTCTCTCGTTGGCTTCCTTAATCAGGTTTCGCCCCCACTCTTTGCCCAATCTCTGCGCTATCTCATAGGTGACGTCATCCCCGCTCTTTCGCTGACCCATAGGCTCTACCACTTTCTGGGAGATGTGGTAAACCCAGTCATCCGTGCCCCAGGCGTGGTTGTAGTTTTGGGACAGACCGGAACTCCAGCTATCCTTCTCGAGGTAGCAAGTATCAGGCAGGACAATATCGGCAAAACCCTCGGTGGTCTCGGTATTGAAGAGTTCTGAAACGACAAGGAAGGGGATGCTCTTGAGGGCGGCGGCTATAGCATCTCTATCACCGATGGACAAGAGAGGGTTCTTGGCTAGGAACAGCATTTCGGTTCTGTAATCTCCCGTTGCCCCGAGCTTCTCCCAGACCTCATCGCGGTCAGAGCCGCCAATAATGTACTTGAATGTGCCTGCCGGTTGGATATCGAGCAGCCCAAACCGGTGCTTCAGCTCGGGCATGGTGATGGGCCACGGACCATGGTAGGGCATATTCTTATTCGATTTGCCACTGCCCGGCCCAAAGCGCTGGCATTGCAAGAAGCCGTCCAGTCCCTTGAACACCGACCATTTGAAAGCCCCCTGGTCCTCGTCTTCCCGGCCGGTATAACCGAGCGTCCTGGCGGGCCAACCTAAAGTGCCCCCCGGCACATCGCACGCCCCGACCAGGGCCGAAAGCAGGCCGACCGCAAGACAGGTGTGATAGGCATTTCCGTGACCCTCGCCACCTTTGAATATGATCGCCGATACCGGCCGGTAAGGTAAGGTTTGGCCGTCAATGTTGATAGTGCTGCCTACCCTGGCTTCAGTGGCAAACTCGGTAGCGATGCGGTGGATGGTCTCCGCCGGAATTGAGCTTACCTTGGAAGCCATCTCCGGCGTGTATTGCTTGAGATGTTCCTTGAGCAACTGAAATGACGGCTGGCACTTGATACCACGGTACTCATAAGTTCCTTCAAGAGCATAGTCCTTAATCGTCGGGTCATCGTAGACCTTGGCTTTGCCTTCCCCGGCATCCCAGACCATCGGCTTGTTCGTCTCGTCGTCGCCAATATAGGTTCCTGCAGCTTGCTCGCCCAGACCACCGTCAGGCGCCAGACCCCTCCCGTGCGCTTTTACTCCCCGCGCCGGCCCGTTTTCCCGGATATACTTCATATCAGGCCCAACCAGGTAGGGGGCGTTCGTCTTCAGTTTGAGGAAGGGCTTATCGATTATCCCCAGCTCGTTGACAATGATATTACACATTGCGAGAATTACGGCGCCATCTGTTCCGGGTATGATCGGCACCCATTCGGTAGCCTTGCCGGCAGCCGTGTTGCACATCGGGTCGAAGACAACCATCTTCATGCCCTTGGCTCTAGCCTCGCCAGCCATCCTGGCGGCTATCAGTGCCGAGTGACCGGCGCCGTGACCCTTGGTCGCTCCGAAATACAGTGCATAGTTGCAGTATTTGAAGTCGGGTACAATCGACCAGGCGCCGTGGGTAATGCCGCCTACGGGATGGGAGGCGCCGCCACACTGGAGACCACCGCCCCAGACCATTCCACCGCCAGTTCCCAGTCCTGCCGTGTATGAAGGGGCGCCGGTTCCCCACGCTGGACTGGAACCTCCCGTGCCGGGACTGCCAGCTACTTTTTTCGGGTCCTCCTCCAGGAGTTTCTTCATCCTGGGGACGATTTCAGCGTAGGCTTCCTCCCAGGTAATCTCCTTCCATTTGGGGTCAATGCCAATCCCCTTCTCCGGATTGGTCCTCCTTAAGGGTACATTCAACCGGTTCGGGTCGTAGAGCACCTGAAGTCCGGACAAGCCCTTGCTACACAAGCCACCCTCTGACCCCTGGGTACTGCCAGGGACCCCTCGTATTTCGACAGCTACCCCGTTGACCCGGCGCACTTCGATGGCGCAGATACAATAGCACCTGGCACACGTAGTGGGTACCCAAACGTCCTCCCAGATACCCTGCTTCGCGTTTCCCATGATTCCCTCCCTTATTCCTGTCTTAACCTTCCTCACCAAATATCCGCCGGACGCTTCATCTCTTAGGTTTCTTAAATGGCATGCATGGCCTTTCGTCTAGTAGCCCATTTTTTTCTTCAGCTCTTGGTCATACCAGATATACCTTATGAATCCAGGAGGGTCGAAATAGCCTACCGAGCCCTCGCCGTGGTAATTCATCACCCATGGCTGTCATACATTGAAGCTGTAGGGCACCCATTTACTGGATACAGCTGTAGAAGCCGATACACCCACCATACCCAGCCTCATAACAATGCGCCCTTTATTTCTTGTATTTCCCTGTGTCAACACCAAAATAAACTAAACCCGCTTCTGGCGTTAAGGATGAGCGGCCTAGTGCCCCATTGATTTCTTGAGCTCCTGGTCTATCCAGAGGTACTGGTGCGGGAAACCCTGGAATCCTCCGGCGTTGGCGGCGTAGTAGTTCTTTATCCAGGGCCACCAGAAGGAGTAGGTGACGGCGGTGGGGCGGCCGATTGCCCAACTCTCATTATAGACGCGCGCCATCAAATCCTTTGAGATGCGCATTCGCTCCTTCTCATCCCCTCTCAGCCAGGCTGCGTTATATTTTTCAATTGCTTCCTTAATATATGACTCGTTGATATAGCTGAGATTGAACTGGACACCGGCATAGAGATTGCCAAATCCGCGAGGCCAGAGTTGGGCAGTGCCGCCAATGCCAGCGTATATCATGTCCGTATGGGACCTGGCGTTGGCTATGGTAGTGTAGACACCGCTATCTTTCACTTGAAAGACCAGTTCAACGCCAACTTTTGCCCACATATCCTTAAATATGGCCAGTTCATCTACCATGCCGCCGGAGCTGTTAGCCACTATTTCGGCCTTAAAGCCGTTAGGATAGCCGGCTTCTTTCAGGAGCTGCTTTGCCTTCTCAGGATTGTAGGTGAAAAGCTCTTTTACTTCCTTGGGAGCCTCCTCAAGAGTCAGGAAGTAATCCTTCAACGGTTCTGTGTAGGCGAGCGGATAGCCTGGCACGACTCCCAGACTGTCATAGAGCGCCTGATTGATAGCCTTGAAGTCGGTAGCCAGCGTTAGCGCCTGGCGCACTCTGATGTCTTTATAGGGTAGCTCCGGTTTGTCAGTCCTCATAAATATTGCGTTGACACCCCCGTAGCTGAACTTGTTCTCGAGTTGTGGGGAGGTTTTACGCAGGGACTTGGCATCCTGCAATTCTACTGAAGATAACTCGTCAATTTTTCCGGTCCGCAATGCCGCTAGCCGAGTAGACGCGTCAGGCACAATCAGTATTTTCATGCCATCTACGTAAGGTATCTGATTACCTGTTACCGGGTCTTTCAGGAAGTAGCTCGGGTTCTTGATATAGGATATCGAGCTGGCTGGAACGTAATCGGTCAGCATGAATGGTCCCGTGCCGACGACATTTCTCCAGTCCTTCATACTTCCGTATTTCTGAATCACCTCTTTAGGTGTATCGGCAAAGGCAAAGGTACCGAAGAAATAATGAGTGGTCTGGGATTGTTCCGGATAAATATCGATTTCAAGGGTATATTTGTCAAGAGCTTTTATCTTGACGTCCCTCGATGCTTCCGGGGCGGCATTATACTGATAAGACCCGGGTGTCTTTGCCAGGCGGTTAAGGGCATACTCGGCATCAAAGGCGGTAAACTCCCTGCCATTGACCAGCCGGCTGGCTTCCCACACCGGATTTAAGCCGTACTTAACGCCCGGGCGGACGTGGTAGACGCCTCGTCCGGTTTCAAAAAGCTCCCACTTCTCGAACACGAGGCCTTCTTTCACAAGGAAGCTGCCACCCGATATATCGTCGAACTCGCCGGTGCCAGCCGGCCCTCTTTCCCAGGCGCCCCTCCACAAGGCCGACATCATTGGATTTTGAGCCGTTGCCTGGTGCAGGAATGTGGTGAGGTCATCGAACCCCCTCGGTTCAGCGGAAAAGACCCTCGTTAATACCCCGCCGTATCGGGGCTTCTCCAACGTTTTTCCCACCTTCGTGCCGTCTAATTTCGTTAACGTCACGGTCACTATGTCCGCTTTGCCCGCCACCGGCTCTTTCTCAACCGGGCTAATTGGGGCAACTGGAGCAGTCGGCGTGGTTGGAGTCGTTGGAGCAGCCGGGGTAGTCGGAGTAGATGGGGTAATCGGAGCAGCCGCCGGCCCGCAGGCAGCCATCACCAGAGATAACGCCACCAAGGTGCTCACCGCCAGCCATAAGACTTTCTTGCCCATCTCGTTCCCTCCTCAGTTTAACTAATCCGTTTCAGACATAGACAAATTGAGAAGCCGTGAATGTGCGGGTAAGATATTCGTATACGAGAATAACTGGGATTATAGCACAACGCCATTGTATGTTGTCAAGTGAAGTAAGCGGGAATTTTTTGTCATAGCCACAATATCAAACAGACTCCCGTAATCCGTGGATTCTCAGAACCAGTCAGCCCTGTCGTTGCGAAACGTGAAGACACCAAGTAGAGACACGGCATGCCGTGTCTCTACCGGCTCCCCACCCAGATTGCCACGGGCTTCTCCCTCGCAATGACACCTCTGTGGTGAGCTTCCTGGATTCAGACTCACGGACTAAAGGGCGCTGCGCTCTGTAGAAATTCTTTGGCTGGTATGATAAGCTAAAAATTACCACGATTTTATGTTGTGTCTAGCAGATAACTAGGGTATTATTGAGATACCGTGTGTTAGCTTGGCAGAGTGATTTTGGGGAAAAATGAAACGACCTGTAGATTCTTCTTTTAAGCTGTGGGAACTCTTCAACCATTCTTTTAGGGCTACTGCTAAAGTACGCCAAAAAGAGCTTGACCGGTATGGCGTTACGCTAACTCAGTCAGCGGTTTTACGGGTTGCTTTAAGGTTAGGCAAGAAGGCAACACCGACAGAGATATCCAGACAATTATTTCTGGAAACCAACAGTGTTTCAGAACAACTCAGAAGGATGGAAACATACGGACTAATCAGAAAAGTGAAGGACTTAGATAGGAAGAACCTGGTGCGAATCGAAGTTACCCAGCAGGGATACGAGCTATACCGAAAGAGCCGCCAGCGTAAGTATATCGACTCGGTGATGTCGGTATTAACCGAAGAAGAGAAAACCGAACTGTGGGCAATGCTGGTAAAACTGCGGGCGCAAGCAGTAAAAAAACTGGGTATGAGTGGTCTGAACTTGTATCCCCCATCGGACTATACCGACCTCTTTCCTGCCGATGAGCAGGACTCCTGACACGCAATACTTGTGGTTTTTATCCTTGCCAGTTTACGGGTGCGAAGCTGTTAACTGTATTTTGTCGTTGTAGCTGGCGAATTCAAGAAGAACAGCAACCGCAAAGGTAACGGCAATGGCTTCAATGCCGCCGCCGTCTTGCCTGTTTGACCGGCTGGTTCTGCATCTAGCTTCGGTTAAGCGTTAAAGAATGATGGCTTCCTACTCTTTGACGGTGACAAAATCCAGCACGGCAGCCTGTCCGCCATTGACTGCTGCCAGCGCTCTCTGCAAAGCCGGTTCCACCTGCTCAGCCCGGGTGACCTTTTCGCCGTAGGCGCCGACAGCTCTGGCGATGCCGGCGAAATCCGGCGACGGGTTGATGGCCGACCCGTTGTAGCCACTCATGGCAGAATAGCCTTCGGCTCCATACCTCATCAGGCCACCCTGTACCGCGTTGTGGCGGTTGTTGTTGCTGACGCAGTAAAGTATCGGCGCGTTGTACTGACGCGCCAACTGCAGACATGCTATCGGCTCCGAGTAAAGTGCGCAGCCATCGCCACCACTGGCGATCACGGTCTTATCAGGCGCGGCTAGTTTGATGCCGATGCCTCTGGCCCATGACGTACCGAGATTTGCCCCCCAAAGCTGGAAGACATGTCCGGGCTGTGTCCTGTCACTCTGACTCCCTATGCCCCCGATGTCCCACAGTAGAACGGTGTTCTCATCAGCCACCTGCCTGATGCATTCGGAGACCCAGGCTCGGTTCAGGGGAAACTCGGTCTTACCCTTCTCGATATTGGACTTCATGGCTTCGTCAGCAGCCTTTTTGGCGGCCTCGAGACCCTTTCTCCGCTCCGCAAAGGCAGTACGACGCTCGGCGGTAATGAACTCGTCACACATCTGGTTGAGGACCGGCAAGGCTTTAGCCGAATTGCAGGTGATAGGAATGTGTATCGGGGTGCCATTCATCGGACACCTTGACTGGAGAGGGTCAGCGTCCATGCTGATAATCCTGGATGTTCTGGGAGGATCGGTCGTTGTCCAGGGAACATCGTTGTCAATGAGGAGGATAACATCGCGCGTGTTGAGCGGGGGACTGGAGTTCGCCCAATGTGTTCTGGGGAAGTTCATGTACTTGTCATTGGACGCTACAGGCAGGGCCAGCTTTTCAGCCAGCGCCACCAGGTGCCGCACTGCTTCGGGGTGGCGTCCCATACCCTTGACGAGTACCACCGGATTTCTGGCCTGTACCAACAGCCTGGCCGCTTCACGAAGCGCAGCGCTGTCACCCTCGCCGGCCGTAGCCGTGGCGAAGTCCGCTGCATCATATACCAGTCCTCCGTTTAACGGCGCCAGTGCCACTTCCATAGGATAAGTGAGATAGCTTACTCCACACGGTTCGGAAGCAGCCATCTGGAATGCCCTGTTCATGATGAGAGCGGCGTTCTCAATGCGCTCAATTTTGTAAGACCACTTGGCATAAGAACCCAGCACTGTTTCTTGATGGTAGATTTCCTGTGTGAACTGAATACCGTTCCGCGTAGCATATCCCAGCTCGTTTTTGGTCGTTTGTCCCGGGGTGCCAGCCAGAACTACTACGCCGGCCCTCGTCTTCCACGCTTCTTCCCAGGCGCCGCCCGGCTGCATGCTACCGAGGGCGACATGTACCACAAGGAGCTGAGGTTTACGAGTCCACTGGAAGTAGCCCATGGCGGCGCAGAGTCCTGTATGCTCATGTGTGGTCATGACCAGGTCTGGTGTGGGCCGACCGAGGGACTTGAACTTCGCCACGTGTTCCATGAAATGGAAGTTATCGGTGCCGCCGTTGAAGAATATCTTCTCAACGCCGTTGGCGGCAGAGGCAGCAAGCAACACCTCGGTGCCTTCGACAGCCTCAATCATACGGGCAAAACCGGGAACGACAGGGGCCGAAGAAGCATCCGGCGGGTTTGCTGCAGCGACCCGTCTCATACTCGGCAAGGGGGCACCGCAGTTGCCACAGAATTTATTCGCGTCGGGATTAGATTGAGAGCATCGAGGACACAGCATTTCTTCCCCCTTTCTTTCGCACAAGATACCGAAGGCGATACGTGCGCTAGGCTGTCTCGGTAACTAATCTTTTTTAGGTTCAAGTCGTACCAAGCATACCAGTCTCCAGTCCGGAAGGCAAGCCTGTATAGCACCTGCTCCTCTGATAGGAGGCCAACTCTCGACCTGGAAACAAGAAGGCTTACTATCTCACTAATGGCCCCTGCCAGGACGAGCTTCCGTTATCTGTGGTTACATTCGGTCTTTTCAGATACGGTTGTTTACTGATAATGAGAATGTAGAACAGTCCGGCAAAGAAAACAATAGTCAAAAAGGTGATTCTTGGGTCAGAAAATACCTGAATGACGGCTAGGCAAAAGTGTGAGGCGGGCGTCACTCTAAGAAGTAAGTTGTCATGCGACCGTTCTGCGCGGTGAGTTTGGCCGCTATTCCTCCCGAGGTGACTTTGGCGTTAACTCAGGGTGAATAAACCTCTATCTCGACTGTTCCGGTATTGCCACCGGAGCTTTGCTCGACCTCGAACCTGAGACGTTGAGCCTTTGCCTGAATGTCAAAATAGTACATCGTTAAGGCATCCGGCAGTTCAAAAGGCCCAAATGTCTGGCCACCATCGGTAATAACTTTGAAGCTGGAAATCTGAGCGCTGTTGCCCATCGTGCGAGTCCAGAACCCGATAGCATTTATTTCATACCGCTGGCTTAATTCGATTTCAATCCAGGCGTCATTTCCGTCGCCATTGGATGACCAAGCGGTGTGCGAGCCGCCATCGATTGCCTTGTTGCCACCGAAAGAGCTGGCCAGGTCCCCGCCACCCCAATTGCTGCTGACACCGGATATCCTGGCGCCGCTGACAGCTGCCGCGACATTGCGGCCGGTCGGTTTCGCCTTCTCGACCGTCTCAGACGTCCTGAAGGTCAGGTCATCGGACTGATATATATTTCCGGCATGGTCGGTCACCTTAGCCCTGTAATGATACGTAGCATTCGGTTCAAGGCCGGTCAGAAGCAATTCGTGTTGAGTTACAGCGCCAGCCATAGGGATGACCGCCAGCTTGCCGTAATTCTTATCGTTTCCGTAAGCCACATTGCAGACCACGGGTACGCCACTAGTGAAGACTATTGTTGCCGAATTCGCACTAGCCTCCTGAACGTGAGGGCCGTCAACGCCCCCGGGAATGTTCTTCAGAGGCTGAACCGAGGCTTTGTTGTCCGTAGTACAAGCCGACAGTAGCAGCGACACAACCACCAAACCTGATATCAAAAGACCCCAGGGTGTTCTGTTCTTCATCCATCCCTCATCCATATCGTTAACACTGAGAACTCAGACCAAGCGCTGCCAACTTCTTTTCCAGTTCGGCATTGCCAGGCTCGACCAGGACAGAGCCGTCGGGAAATACTATCGTGGGCACGCTCCGAAAACCGCCGTTTATCTTTTCAACGTAGGCAACAGCATCCTTGTCGTTCGTGATGCCGTGCCACTCAAAAGGAATCCCATGCTTATTGAGAACATTCTTGGCGCGTGCGCAATCCCCGCACCACGTTGTGCCGTACATTTTGATTTGTTCCATCTCCAGGTTACCTCCTATGTCTCTGCAGTTTTCTCAAGCCCTCTTTGGTCAATAATGACGATTTTCTTTTTGCCCAGCTCGACGATGCCGTGTGCTCGCAAGCGGTTAAGCACATTTGTGACTGTCTCGCGGTAGAGTCCCGTTGAATCGGCCAGCTCCTGGTGGGTCATCTCCAATTCGGACTTACCACCCAATAGCCTCAGTAGCACCCGGCATACCCTGGCGGAAGCATTCTGGAAAGTCGCCTCCTCCAGTTTCGTGCGCGTTTCCTCCAACCGCCGGCCGAGCGCGTCGACGAGTCTGAGTGCCACTTGTGGTTTCTCAAGGAGAAGACGTTCCAAATCGCCACGGCTGAGCACACAAATGGTAGAGTCCTCCGTGGCTTCGGCAAAAGACTGGTGCATACTCTGAGCCGTAAGCGGCATCTCGCCGAAGAATGTGCCCGGCCCGATAGTGTCTATTATTAACCGCTTACCATCAGGAGTAAGTGAATAGACTTGTACCTTGCCTTTCTTAAGGAGGAAGAGGACTTCGGACCGTTCTTCAGGACGGTAAAATACGTGTCCTTTCTTGCAGGTGGTCATGCTTATCATGCCACCAATTTCTTTCATTTCCTCCTCGGATAGGTCACGGAAGATATCGACCTGAGAAAGTAATTCCAGCTTGAGCGAAGGAGCGCTTTTTACGTCTGATTCAGACACTAATGGGCGAGCATCATTCATTATCGTCTCCTTTTGTCTTGGCCGATTGGACTGACCTGACCTTCTTCACGAGTTCGGCTAGACGTGGGTTTCCCAGGAAAAGCAGTTTGCCATTCAGAATATAAGATGGCGTGGCGATAACATGCGGAGCTTCGCTTCGTGAAATTTCATCGAAAATCGTGACTTTTACCTCGATGTCAGGCAACTGCCGTCCCACCTCGGCGGCTATCCTCAAAGCCTCGGCAGTGCCGAAACAGTGCTTCGCTACATATATGTCCAGTACCGATATCAAGATTATCCCTCAAGTTTTGGCAGTTTTTCATACTCATATTATCGCATAAAGTGGGCGTTGTTTGTAATTCGGATTACAGAAAAGCCGGATTGTGAATTGGTACACTGTCATTATCTCAGGGTGCATCGTTCCTGGGAGAGAACATAATGAAGGGAGGCTGGAACCATGTCAGAAAAATGCCCGGTGTGTAAAGTTAAAAAACCCGGACTGTGCATCCATGAAAAGATGATGTTGGGGATGGTGGCGGTAGCGGTAATAGTAGCGGCCGTGGTCTTGATTAGAGTTTTCTGATTCGCGAACATGCCAGCGAAAGTAAATAATTGAAAGAAGGTACTGTATGTGAGAGATTATTTCATTGATGAAATGGATTTTCATCAAGCTGGGCTTGGTCAAAAAGACCAATAGCGGAGTCGAATGTAACGTGAAAACCAACCGGACAAAGATTTAGATTTACGTTCTTATTTCAAGCAAGGAGGCGAAAGAATGAGCGATAAAAAAGTGGTCGTCTATACTTCCCCGGGCTGACCGTGGTGCCACAGAGCGAAAGAGTATCTTTCGAAGAAAGGGATTCCCTATGCTGAATATGACGTGGCTGCGGACAGGGATAGGGCGAAAGAGATGATACGGAAGTCAGGGCAAATGGGTGTGCCCGTAATCACTATCGATAATGAAATTGTGGTGGGCTTCGACCTCGGTCGATTAGACAAACTACTACCATAGAAGTTTCGTCAGCAGGTAAGGATAACGTGACCATGTGGAAGCTTAAGAGTTGTCCTCGATGTGGCGGGGACATGTTCCTTGAAAAGGGGGACAAGTGGTATGAGCATTGCCTTCAGTGCGGCTATGCTCGTGAGCTAAAGAGATTAGCCGGGTCTCATAATCGCGAAGGCTCTTGGTTCATAATGGAGGTGAAGGATGTGAAACCGGGAATAGAGAGATAAATGTGTAGGGGATGGAATAATAAATAATAGGATGAAGAGGAGGAAAACTAAGATGAAGCTAAAAAGGATATTTGCAAAGAAGGGGACAATACTACTGTCAACCGGTCTGATAGTCGGCGCTCTCGTTTTGTCCGCTTGCGGAGTTAGCAAGGAAGAAGTGGCAAGTAAAGACCAGGAAATTGCCAACCTGCGTGCCCAGCAAACTGTCTCTCAACAAGAAGTCGCCAGCCTGAGCGCTCAATTGACGGGACTTCAGCAGGACGCCAAATACTGGACCCAGCTTTCCAACATATTTATGCCGGTAGAATTGAAGTCGATGACAGACCATAAGGTGTTTATGACATCCGGCGGGCTGATAGTGGCTTTGCACTTTGACAATATGGACCTGAGCAAAGCGCAGAACCTGAACTGGATGGCCGTCGGCATTCCCGGGAAATACACCAAGCAAGACCAGGCAAGAATTGAGAATCTGTATGGCAAGGGCTTTACCCACTTCCATGATTTGATGGCTGATACTCACGGTGGCAAGCCGGGCGCTGAGGGTGTCTGGTTTATGCATGTCGCCGTACGGGATTTCAGCGCACCATGGGGAGCGGTGAAGCCCGGTGTGGACGCTGCCTTCATGCCGACAGCGGCGCCCGATGTCCCGTAAGCCATTACTGAGGTATTAGTATTACGTCTTCTACAACCGTCCGCCCTCCAGGAAGAAACCAGCTTGGGCATAAATAAAGAGAACAAAAACCGGTGGGGGGGAGGTCACTTGGAAAAGAGAGGGTTTGCAATGATAGTCTTGGCGGTAGGTACGCTTGTTCTGGCAGGCTGCCGGTCTGCTCCTCCGGCTACATCTTCGACTCCCCCCGAGCCGGCCCCTCAATCGGCGCCCGCGCCGGCGAGCGAACCAGCTATTCAGCTGACCACAAGTTCGCCGCCGGCGGGCGAACCGTCTTCTCAACCAATCCCTGCTCCAGCACCAGTGTTGACCGAAGACGAGCCTCTCTTTTCTACGTTTGGCTGGAAAACTGATTTCAGTAAACACAGCGTGTCTTACTCAGAAATTATCTCGGGAGGTGTGGGGAAAGATGGCATTCCTCCGATTTACCAGCCTAAATTTGAGACTGTGCTTCAGGCAGATTCCTGGCTGACTGGTAAAGACCCGGTGGCGTTTTTTCAGATTGGAGAGCAAACACGCGCTTATCCTCTCCGGATTCTTATCTGGCATGAGATAGTAAATGACAAGGTCGCTGACATTCCGGTAGTGGTTACCTTTTGTCCACTTTGTAACACGGCAGTCGTTTTCGATGCCCGCTTGCAGGACAGGGTCCATACTTTTGGGGTTTCAGGTCTGCTGCGTAACAGTGACCTTATTATGTGGGACCACGAAACAGAGTCGCTGTGGCAGCAAGCCGCCGGTGAAGCTATTGTGGGTGAGCTTACCGGCCAGGCTCTCACCTTTTTGCCCTCTTCTATTGTCTCCTGGCAGGATTTTAAGGCATCGTTCCCCGAAGGTAAGGTACTTTCGCAGGACACAGGATTTTCCCGGGAATATGGCATAAATCCCTATTTCGGCTATGACACTTCACCATTTCCTTTTCTTTTCAGAGGCAAGCTTGACCCGCGTCTGCCAGCCCTGGAACGCGTCATCGGGATTACTATTGATGGCAAGTCGGTGGCTTATCCTTTCTCGGTCCTGGCTGAGCGGCGTGTGATTAACGATGAAGTTGGAGGAAAGAAAATAGCCATCTTTTATTCTCCGGGAACGGTATCGCCTCTAGATGAGCCGGTTATCGAGAAATCCAGAGAGATTGGCTCAGCAGCCGTCTTTGACACAACTCTTGCAACTAAAACGCTGACCTTCGAATGGAGTGGGAGCCGGATAGTAGATAGAGAGACATCAAGCACGTGGAATATCTTTGGCAAGGCGACTGAAGGTTCCCTGAAGGGCCGGAAACTTGAGCCGATAGTACATGGGACACACTTCTGGTTTGCCTGGGACGCTTTCAACTCTGATACTACCATTTACCAACCCTAGGAACAGAAGCGAAAATATTGGATAGCAGATTTTTCAACGTACTCGCGATATAAGCTCGCAATTTGAATGGAAGGAGGTGAATGCTAATGGCGACATGCCCTCTGTGTATGCCGTATTTAAAGGCTACGCCGAAACCGAATGACCCGTGCCCCTGCGGCAGCGGTAAGCCCTACAAGGACTGCTGCGGAAAAGGAAAGTAAAGAGGCGCCCGGGTGATACTCTCCCATCCTGGAGAGTATCACCCGGAACCGCTACGAAGACCGATGTCGAGGAGGAATTACGATGTGTATCATTAAGTCACTTGGTAAATGGCTTCTCAGCAAGCTGGGCTTGGTCGGCAACCTAGCTACCTCTTTTGGTCGCTGGCCGGCAAGTGAGCCAAACACCCATTTCTACGCAGCGCCTGAGGACATAGACAAATCGTTTTCCCATTCCTGTTTCTATCCTTGGTCAATATGAAGTTAAGGTCAAAGCGAAGGAGTTTCTTTCGCAGGCTTACCGCATCACCAGCACGTCATATTTGTTGACAATCACTGAGAGAAGGTTTATTATATTCTCATAAACGAATATGAGGTTGACAATATGACGATTTCTACAACCGAAGAGAAGGATACGGAGAGACTGGTCCTGGCGACAAAATTCTTTCGTGCCCTGGGCGACCTGAGCCGGCTCAAGATTCTTAACAGTCTTCTCGATGGTGAGAAGAACGTGGGGGACCTGGTTGAACTGGTGGGTTCAAGTCAGGGCAGGGTATCCAATCATCTGGCCTGTCTGAAACAGTGTGGCTTCGTGGATACCAGGCGGGACGGCAAGTATATCTACTACCGGATTGCCGATGGGCAGGTGCGCCAATTGCTGGAAATCTCGCAGCTAATGATAGCCAAGAACGCTGAGCGAATCTGGGCCTGCACGAGAGTAGATGCCAGCAATGATTAGACAGCACGGGGAAGATAGAATGAAGTGGCTGAAAATTACACTAGCTACTTTGCTGCTTCTTGTCGTGACGGCCTGCGCCACATCTGCCGGCGGCAGTGCCGGTCCGGCTAGTATAGAGAAAGGAGGTAGTGTTATGAAACCAATCGCTAACGCCACCCTGAAAGAGGTGATGCTGGAAGTGTCTACCATAAGCTGAACGGGTTGTCAGTCTCGGGTCGAGACTAGTGCCAGAAGCGTCCCCGGGGTGGTAGACGTGAAGTTTGACAAAGAAAAAATCCAGAGAGTGACTATCTCGTATGACACAACGAGTACCAACCCGGCTGATATCATTAAGACTATCGAAAAGAATGGTGATAAAGTTATCAAGTCAAATCGGTAATATTTTCTTGGAGGTAAAAAATGACTGATGAAAAAATGGTTGAACTCGAACATAACTGCTGAGATGACTCTACAAGCAAAGGAGTTTCCTTTTGCAGAGAATGCGGCAACGAAGGGAAAGCTGTCAATGCGGTTACCCTGAAAAGTCTCGTTAAGAAGCCGAGGCTAAAATCCATCAAGATTCTTGACAGCTTCTATTTTTGCGAGACGCCTGAGTGTGAGGTTGTCTATTTCAACAATGAGCAAGCTGTCTACCTGGATAAGGCTGATGTCTCGGTCAGAGTCGGCATCAAAGAAACGGATGACCCCATCCCCGTCTGCTATTGCTTCGGATGGACGCAGAAGAAAATCCTTGACCAACTCAAACAACAGGGTTTTAGCACTGCCGTTCAAGACATCAGCGCCAAGGTGAAGACTGTTGGATGTGCCTGCGATGTTAATAATCCCTCGGGGAGATGTTGCCTTGCTGGGGTGGGCCAAATCGTGAAAAAGCTGCAAAGCGTGGCACGAAAGTAGCGTACGTAAATTACGAGATTAGAACCAAAGTCGTTCTCTTAGTGTGAACATACGAGCACGATGAAGGGGTGAGCGTTTGATACAGATTGGTATCGACCCGGTTATCATTCGGCTTGGTGCGTTATCTTTGACCTGGCACAGCCTGTTTTCCCTGATGGGTATTGTGGTTGGGGTATGGCTTCCCGCTCGGCTGGCGGCTAAGGCAGGGCTGTCCCCGGATACTGTCTATTCAATGGCTATATGGGCTGTTCCCGGGGGAATTGTCGGCGCTCGTCTAGTCCACGTCATCGACTACTGGAGCTATTACGCGGCCAATCCCGGAGCTATCCTGGCCATATGGACAGGCGGTATCGCTATCTGGGGAGCTATATTTGGAGGCAGCGTTGGGGCACTCGTTTATGCGCGGGTAAATGGCATTCGATTGGCTCCCTATGCCGACCTGATTGCCCCCGCCCTAATTCTTGGCCAGGCGATAGGCCGGATTGGCGATATTATCAATGGCGAGCATTTTAGCAAACTTACGGACTTACCCTGGGGCGTTGTCTATACCCATCCCGATAGCCCTGCCTACGGTCTGCCGGCGTCCCACCCGGAGGTAGCCTACGAGCTTATTATGAACCTGCTAATCTTTGCGATGTTGTGGGCATTGCGCAAGCGGATTCGCAGAGAAGGCAATCTCTTTCTTATCTATCTTGTTTCATATTCTGCAGGCCGTTTCTTACTTTCTTTCCTGCGGTTGGATAGCAACACGGTCTTCCTGTCGCTCAATCAAGCCCAGTGGATTTCTTTGCTCGTCCTGGTGGTATCGTTGCTGCCTCTGCTCCTTCTCAGGCGTGTTCACTTAGTTTAGTATTAAAGTTTAGTATTAAAAAGGAGGCAGACCATGAACAAATATGACCTTATCATTATCGGCGGTGGCTCGGCGGCATTTGCGGCGGCCACGAAAGCCTCAGACATGGGGAGAACGGCGCTGATGATTAACGGCGGGCTGCCCATCGGCGGCACCTGTATGAATGTCGGCTGCATGCCGAGCAAACACCTGCTGACAGTGGGTGATGAATTCTTTTACTCTCAAAGGCCGAGGTTCAAGGCTTTGCGCACCCAATCTGAAGTGTCTTTTGGAACTGCCATGCAGGAAGTGAACGATATGATAGCCCGCGTGCGTCAGCAGAACTACGTGGACGTGCTGAAAGGGCTGGAAGATGTTACCCTGGTAGAAGGGATGGCCCGGTTTACCGGCCGAAACAATGTTGAAGTGGCCGGCGAGACCTATGAGGCTGATAAGATTCTTGTCGCCACAGGGTCTTCTACCAGAGTCCTGCCGATACCAGGATTGAACAAGGTGCGCTGGTTGAACAATGTAACCGCTTTGACGCTCCGGGAACTGCCGAAGTCTATGATTGTTATCGGCGGAGGCCCTTTAGGGCTGGAGTTTGCCCAGATGTTCGCTCACTTCGGTAGTAAAGTTACTTTACTGGAAGCTGCCGACCACATTCTTCCCAGACAAGAACCCGATATCGCTGCCGAGTTACGGCGGTGTCTGGAGGAGGAAGGCATTATTATCCTCACCGGGGTCGTCATCGAAAAGATTACCGAGCGAGATTACAGAAAAATGGTGACCCTCAGGATGGGAGACGGCCTTGAAGAGATAGCCGCGGACGAGCTTCTACTGGCTGCCGGCATCCAGCCGAATACGGCTGACCTCAACCTGGACGTGGCCGGGATAAAGATGAACAAAAACGGATTTATTCTGGTTAACCAGTATTATCAGACGGACAACCCCGGTGTCTTTGCCGCAGGTGATTGCATCGGCAAGATGGCCCTGGAACCGGTAGCGGCGAAAGAGGGCGCGCTGGCCACCGAAAATGCTTTCACAGCGCCGGTTCGAACCATTAACTATGACCATATACCGTCCGCTGTCTTCACTAACCCGCAGGTGGCTTCCGTGGGCTTAACTGAAGAAGAAGAAATGCGCCGCTTCAATACCTGCTTGTGCCGAACGATAGGTATGAACATGGTGCCACGGGCCTCGGCTGTGAACGAAACCAGAGGCGTTTTTAAGATGGCCGTTCATCCCCGGAACCAGAAGATACTGGGTGTGCATATCGTGGCCCCGGATGCGGCGGATTTAATTCACGAGGCGACTCTCGCGGTAAAGCACGGCCTGACTATCGACGATATCATCGACACGGTCCACGTGTTTCCTACATTCAGCGAGGGCATCAAGCGCGTTGCTCAGTCCTTCACCAGGGATATCAGTAAGATGAGCTGCTGTGTGGAATGAGTTTACCTCATAGCTACGCAGCGGTGGGTTTTAAGTGTGGAACAACAAGAGGGGTTCAGAATGACTACAGCGGCTGAAATAAAGGCTACCCAATTGCCCGTTGCGTATTTTTCTATGGAGATAGCCCTTGACCCGGCGATACCGACCTACAGCGGTGGGCTCGGGATACTTGCCGGCGACATGTTACGCGCCGCCGCCGACCTTGGAGTTCCTATGGTCGCGGTTACGCTGCTACATCGCAAGGGATATTTCCGGCAACATCTGGACTCTCACGGAAACCAGTCAGAAACTCCCTATATGTGGGACCCGAACCAGTTTCTGGAGGCTCTATCACCAACGGTGACGGTGGTTATCGAAGGTCGCCAGGTACAGGTGAAAGCCTGGCGCTACTTACTGCATGGCGCATCTGCTTATGATGTGCCCGTCTATTTTCTGGATACTTCTGCGCCAGAAAACAACTCCTGGGACCGAGGACTTACCGATTATCTCTACGGAGGCGACGAGAGGTACCGTCTGGCACAAGAAGCTATACTGGGTTTAGGCGGCGTGGCTATGCTACGCGCTCTTGGCTATAAAGACCTATTAGCCTATCACATGAATGAAGGACATTCAGCCCTCCTCAGTCTTGCCCTTTTCGAAGAGCGGATGGCCGGGCTAGGAGCCGATAAAGCGGGAGGAGCGGCAGAGGCGGTTCGCCAGCAGTGCGTGTTCACCACGCATACACCGGTGCCGGCGGGACAAGACCAGTTTCCCTTGGACCTGGTGCGCAGGGTACTGGGTGAGAAGCGGACCCGCACCCTGGAGATGGAGCAATGCTGCTTTGTCGGTACTCTTAATATGAGCCATCTAGCCCTGTTCTTTTCCCACCATATCAACGGGGTGGCTATGCGCCATGCGGAGATATCCAGGAGTATGTTCCCCAGCTATCCTATCGATTCTATTACCAACGGGGTGCATGCGACAACCTGGACATCGCTTCCCTTTGCCCGGCTCTATGACCGTTATATCCCGGAGTGGCGCCGGGACAATCTCTATTTACGCTACGCCATAAGCATTCCTCTTGAGGAAATACGCCAGGCTCACACCCATGCGAAGGCAATGCTACTGGGAGAGATAGCGGGCCGAACCGGTATACGTCTGGACCCGGACGTGATGACCATCGGTTTTGCCCGGCGCGCCGCTACCTATAAGAGGGCCGACCTTCTGTTCTCAGACCTGGACAGGTTGCGCAGAATCGCGAAAGAAGTCGGTCCTCTTCAGGTGGTCTATAGCGGGAAGGCTCATCCCCGCGATGAAGGTGGAAAACGCCTCATCCGGAATATCTTTCAGGCTGCGGCCGCGCTCAAAGACGATGTGCGGGTTGTCTATCTTGAAGAATATGATATGTCCCTGGGGAAGCAGATTTGCGCTGGAGTCGACCTCTGGCTTAATAGTCCCCAGAAGCCTCAGGAGGCATCCGGGACGAGCGGCATGAAGGCGGCGCTCAACGGCATTCCCAGCTTAAGCGTTCCGGACGGCTGGTGGGTCGAAGGTCTTGTAGAAGGAGTCACGGGCTGGGCAATCGGCGAATGTTACCAGTGCGAAAGCGACACCGCTCAAGAAACTGCATCCCTTTATGACAAACTCGAAAAGGTCATCATGCCCATGTTTTACAAGGAACCCGAAGCATATGGTGAGGTAATGCGCTATGCCATAGCGCTGAACGCTTCCTACTTTAATGCGCAGCGTATGCTTTTACAGTACCTGGATGCCTACCTGCGCCCTCAGCAGCCAAGCTCCGTATTGACATAACTATGCTAGCGCCGTTTCTCCAAAATCCGAAAAGAGGTGCGAAAATACACTTACTCGTTTCGCGGAAGCTCCGTGGAATAGCGTAATCAGCTGCATTCTGAGTATAATAAAATATGATGAATTATCGCCGAGTCTTAGTTTTTAGTCTCGTCATCCTTGCTATTGTGGGGCTTGCGGCCCTCTTATTGGGCGGATTAGCCAGAAGAGAGCCGCTCACCGGCGCCAGCGGCGCTGCCCGAGTGAACCGTCCGGCTGAGGACTTTACCCTGCCGCTGTTCAGCGGAGGCGATATCACCCTTTCCGACCTGAAAGGAAAGCCGGTGGTGATTAACTTCTGGGCATCATGGTGCATTCCCTGCCGGGAAGAAGCGCCTATCCTGGAGGAGGTGTGGCGGCGTTACAAAGATAAGGGCGTGACCTTTATAGGAGTAGACATTCAGGATACTGAAGCGGACGCCCGGGCTTACATCAAGGAATTTGGCATAACTTATCCTAACGGCCCGGACATTCGTGGCAGAATAACCATCGACTATGGGGTAGGAGGCATTCCGGTCACCTTTTTCGTTAACCGGGAAGGACTGATTGTCAGTCGCTGGGTGGGAGCCATAAACGAAAGAATTCTGGTGTCCAGGATAGAGGACTTGCTGCGATGACAGACCTGGTGCCGATGGTAGGGTTTGGTTTTGCCTTTCTGGCCGGGCTTATCTCGTTCTTGTCACCGTGTGTTGTGCCGCTTATCCCGGGATATCTTTCTTATGTATCCGGAGTATCGGTTGACAACTTAGGAAGACCGAGTGCATCTCAGCTTGGCCGCATCCTGCTTTCATCGGCGCTATTTGTATTAGGCTTTACGGTGGTATTTGTGAGTCTGGGGACTTCTTTCTCTTTGCTCGGGTCGCTGGCCGAGGCTTACCGTCGCGAGTTGACCCTGGTGTCTGGTGGCGTGATGGTGCTTATGGGCATTCTGATAATGGACATTATACCCGTAAATCTGCTGGCGCGAGAGCTACGTTTTCACCCCGAGACCCGAGGGATGGGCATTCTGGGCGGTATTCCGTTAGGTATGGCATTCGGTTTGGGCTGGCTCCCCTGTGTCGGTCCCGTCTTGGCATCTATCTTGTTTTTTGCCAGTACGTCAGAGACGGTGTTGCGGGGTACTATGTTACTGCTGGTATATTCGATGGGACTGGGCCTGGCCTTTATACTTACAGGCGCTTTTTTCGGTCGTGCTCTCGGGGCCTTGCGCTGGGTGCAGCGCCATCGCCGGGTATTTAACTTTATTGGCGGTGGAGTGTTGGTTATTATGGGACTTCTGTTCATCAGTAACAGATTTTTCTTTCTCAGCCTGTGGGCACAAAAGATGTACTATAAGCTCTTTTATTAAGTTGAATCGAGGGGCAAACATCTGACTCTAAGATTCCACCTGGCAGTATCCGGCCAGCGCAATGGAGGATAATGAAAAGGCTAGGGTTCTTGTTATTAAGTCTTCTGGTGGGGTTATTCCTGCTGGTGATGCTTGGTGGCTGTTCTGCGCCAGAGCGAACACAATCGCTGGACGAGCAAGCCCGTGAGATATATCGCAGTCTGATGTGCCCGATATGTCAGGGGCAAACTATCGAGCAATCGCAGAGCGAGGTGTCCGCCCAGATGCGAGCGATTGTTCGGGAGAAACTGGAACAAGGAGAGACTAAAGAGGAGATTCTTCAGTTCTTTGTAGAACGATACGGGGAGGGAGTGTTGGCAGCTCCGGTTAAATCAGGTTTTAGCTTGATTGCCTGGCTTGCGCCCATTACCGGGATAGTCATCGGCGGGATAATACTCTGGTTCACAATAAGGAAATGGCCAGGAAGAGGGAATGAATCCTCGCCCGTTACCCAGACATCTGACATTACCGGTGACGAGAAATACCGTAAGCGACTCGAAAAAGAGCTGAAAGATTTCGGTGAGGGAGGCTTTAGATAACTAGCGCTACACTAGGGGGGGTGTTTAATGGCTCCACGAAGACGAGCATCCAGAAAGACCCGTTCAGCGGCGGGACATCGGAAGGGCGCAACTCACGGCCGCAGGTTTAGCAAACTTTTATTGGGAATTACGCTTCTTCTGATTGGCGGCATTGTCGTAGTCACCTTGGTGTTCCAAGGTAGGGAAGGTACGGGCGGACCGAGGCCTCTTGCGGTACTGCGCACAGCCGACTATCACTCTTTAGCGTTCAGCCCGGAGAACCCGCTGGTGGTCTTCTTCGGACATCATGACGGTATCATGCGAAGCGATGATGGTGGAAAGACATGGCGGCGTCTTATCGAACAGCGGAACTTCGATGCGATGGCCGTGGTCGTCGACCACCGGGATAGCCGCCTTGTCTATCTGGCAGGACACGATGTCTTTGAGGTAAGTCAGGATGGAGGGTTAACCTGGCGGCCTGTGCAGCACGACTTGCCTGGCACTGATATTCATGGCCTTGCCGTTAGTCCCGAAGACCGTCTCTTTGCCTTTGTGGTGGGCTACGGTTTGTTCAGCAGCAGTGATGCGGGACTCACCTGGGTGAGGCTCAGCGCTCAGCTTCCGAGGGATGTGATGGCCGTTGCTGCTGGTAGAGGAAGCCCCGAGACACTTTATGTTGCCAGTATAGGGCAGGGTGTGCTTAAAAGCGGTGACGGAGGGCAGACCTGGGTGCAAGCGGGCGGGGGTCTAGGCTCCGGCGCCGTAAGGGCAATGGCTCTTGACCCCGGGGCGCCAAATACGGTTTATGCTGGCGGTACGAGCGGCCTCTACAAGAGCGCCGATAGTGGGGATTTCTGGACCAAATTGGCTTTTCCGGGTAATAACATCGTCTCGCTGGCAATCAGCCCGGCGCAGCCCGGACTGCTTCTCGCCATTAATATCGTCAAGGGAGAAGGGCAAGTTTACCGAAGCGAAGATGGAGGCCTGACATGGGGAAGGTGAGCTTACGGCTCGAGAGACATGAGAACTTTGTGACGGAGGTTTCAGATGAATGATTCTGTGGTTGGGAAGGTAACAAGCACGGATTCCGGGGTTACGCAGTGGAAGTCTGTTTTCCGGCTTTTCGGCGTGCGGGGCTGGGTGGTAGCCGCTCTCGGCGGCGCTGCTACTCTAGCCCTCATTGGAATGACTACCGCCATCATTGACAACCCTTTCTTTACCCGCTCGACACTGGTCAGCCCGCAGGACTACACAATTTGGTTACTGACTGGGCTTCTGGCAGGCCTTATCGCCGGCACATTTACCCTGACAGCGAAAGCTCACGCGGGTGGCCGGGCCGTATCCGGTGGATTTCTTTCCTTCCTGGCAGTGAGTTGCCCGGTGTGCAATAAACTGGTGCTGGCGCTGCTGGGAACCTCCGGCGCGCTGGCCTTCTTCGCGCCGCTCCAGATTTACATCGGCATTGCCTCACTGGCTTTGCTGGCCTGGTCGCTGCACCTGCGGGTGCGGGCTATCAACCGTAATTGCTGTAGTGTTCCTCGAGAGATGGAAGCGCGGGAAACCGGCATAAGCAAATAACGTCTCAAAAAGCGCCGGGGCAGACTGGAAGACTGGGCCTTCTATCTCACTATGTCGCCTTTTAGCGGGTCATATCTTTATTGCGTCCTATTTTGCCTTCCAGTCGACTGGAAGATTTATAATAGCAATATAGGGAGAAATCTATGAAAAACCTTAAAATAGGCGAGGTTGCCAGTGCAACCGGTGTGACCACCAAGACCATCAGGTACTACGAACTGCTCGGACTCCTACGCAAACCGACACGAACATACTCAGGCTATCGAATATATCACGAAAATGACCTGCAGCGATTAAGGTTCATCAAAAAGGCGAAGGGACTGGGCCTTTCGCTCATCGAGATTAAAGATATCCTTGCCCTCTACGAACGGAAACAACCGCCGTGTGCACATGTTCTGGCTCTCATGGATAAGAAGCTTGAAGAGATAGACATGGTGTTCAAGGACCTTCAGTCATTCCGAGCTGACCTGGCACAGCTCCGCGAAGAATCGACAAAGCGCTTGAAAAGCCTGTCTGAACCTGAGGGTATTTGTGGCATCATTGAACAGGGAGTCCATCTTAGAGGGGAGCAAGCGCTCGCGTGGCTCGAAAGTCATCGTAAGCAAACACATCGTGATAGCCCTTGACTTTAACCTCGACTGGAAGGTCTAAAGTAACAAATAGAGGGTTGGTGACTTGTAGCGAAGTGAGGTGAAGGAATATGAACGGAAAGGGAATTGCCGTGTCAGCTATGCTTGCCGCGGTTCTATTGTTCATTATCAGTGCCTATGCTCCTGCTATGCCTGAGGACATGCAACCGGCACCCGTACGCTCGGACGATCTTGTCCCACCGGTGCAGGGTTTCTACAAGGGAGAGGCAATTTATTTCATCCACACCGAAGCCTCAGACGCTCAGGTCGCCGATATGCTGACTAAGATGATGGGGGCCAAAGTGCTGTTCGTTCCCAGGTTGGCTCAGGTTCCTGAGTCAGTTCTGGCCGACGTTTATGTCTTTACCAATGGCTTAAGGGGTAACGGCCCGTTTGGCTTCCAAGCGGACATCTTCGACTCGGCGCCCGGCGATGAAGGATATAGCCCTTTGCGTTCTGTCAGAGTCACGAGTTGGAAAGAAGGGGCACCGACTAGGGAGTTGCGCTCGGTGGAGGAGATAAAAGAGTCCGAGTCCAAGGGGGAACTGATACTACAACCCCGTGGGGCGGTAGTAAACATGCCGATGCTGACCTGGCCCGAAGAACAGAGGTAAAGGACGTGTGACAGGGGGTACGAAATATGAACACTGGTACGTCTTCTGGCAACCTAAAAAAGCTGCAGGTCAAAATCGGGGGGATGCAATGTTCGTTCTGCGTTGAGACGCTGCGCAGGGCTTTTCTACGCCTGGAGGGGGTGCAAGAAGCCAGCATCAGCCTGGCCCACGAGGAAGCTTTGGTCATGTATGACCCAGCGCGGGTCACCCCGCAACAGTTCAAGAATGTCCTGGCGGACATGGGCTACACCTGGCGCGACCCGGAAAAGGTGATGTCTTTCGAGGAAGAAGAGGCTGAGCTTGGCGTGGCCCGGAAGAAATTCCTGTTTGGCGCCGGCGCCGCCGGCATCGTGGTGATTTTCATGGTCCTGATGTGGCTCGGCACGATGCAGCCCTGGTTTCTCTGGCCGATGCTGGCGCTGGCGCTAGCAACCATGTTCGGACCGGCCTGGCACATCAAGAAAATGGCATGGGCTTCTTTACGGCGCGGTATCCTAAACCAGCACGTCCTGCTCGAATTCGCCGCTTTCGCCGGCCTCGCCGGCGGATTCATCGGGTTCTTCCAGAAGGAGTTCCCCATCCCCGATTTCTTCGGCGTGGCCACCTTTGTCACCGCCTACCACCTCTTCTCAGGCTATATCTCGCTCTTGGCCCGCACCCGCAGTTCCCAGGCAATCAAGCGGCTCATGGCGCTACAGCCGGAGACGGCTCGCATCATCCGTGATGGCCGGGAAGAGGAGGTCGCTACCAGCGAGGTCAGGCAGGGAGACTTGGTGCGTGTGCGTCCGGGCGAGTCCATCCCCGTGGATGGCGTCATAGAGGAGGGTTATGCCGGCATCGACCAGAGGCTGGTGACCGGCGAGCCGATGCCAGTCGAGAAGACGAAGGGCGATGATGTCATCGGCGGCTCAATCAATCAAACAGGTGCGCTAGTCATCAGGGTAACCCGCGTGGGCGCTGAGAGCTTCCTGCAGAAGGTGGCTCAGAGTATCCAGGAAGCCCGCGCCCTCAAGCCCGGTATCCTCATCCTTGTCGACCGGGTACTGAAATATTTTGTGCCCGGCGTCCTTATCGCCGCCGGCATTGCTTTCCTAATCTGGACGCTCGGGGCATGGGCCGTTACGGGCAGCCCTGATTTCAGCCGGGCTGTATTTGCGGCGCTGGCCGCCCTGGTGATGGGCTACCCCTGTGCCCTCGGCATGGCTTCGCCCCTGGCGATGATACGGGGCGGCGGCATCGCCGCTGAAAAGGGAATCCTGATGCGCTCTGGCGAGGCTTTTCAGGTCTTCAAAGACGTGCGCCGGATAGTCCTGGACAAGACCGGGACAATTACCCGCGGTGAGCCTTCGGTATCCGATATTGGAGTGGCAGATGGTATTGACCGGAATAAGTTCCTGAGGTTGGTCAGCTCTGTAGAGTCCCTCTCGGAGCATGCACTGGCGCGCGCCATTGTAGACCACATCACCGGTATGGACATCACTCCGGGAAAAGCATCCGACTTCCAGACCTATGCCGGTAAAGGCGTGTCCGCCAGTGTTGACGGGACAAGAGTGGTCGTCGGCACTGCCCGCTTCCTGGCGGAGCAGGGCATTGACGTTTTAGCACTGGATAGAGATAAGACCAGGCTTGAGGAAGAAGGTAAGACCGTGGTGCTGGCAGCAATCAATGGCAAGCCGGCGGGAGTCATTGCCATCAGCGATACCATCAAGGAGGATGCGCTGGAGGCGGTGGAGAGCATGAGAAAAGCCGGGCTTGAGCCTGTTATGATTACTGGCGATAACTGGCGGACAGCCAGAACGGTAGCCGGGCAGGTAGGCATAGAAAAGGTACTCGCGGAGGTATTACCTGGCGATAAGGCTGAAGAGGTGCGCAAGCTCCAGCATCAGGGCTACCGCGTGGCAATGGTGGGAGATGGCATCAATGATGCCCCGGCTCTGATGCAGGCAGACGTCGGCATTGCCGTCGGCACCGGCACTGATATCGCCATCGAATCAGCGGACATCATCCTGATAGGGGAGCGTCTGACGGATGTTATGGAGGCCTACCGCATCGGTAAGAACAGCTATACCAAGACGGTGCAGAATGTCTCCCTGGCGTTCACATTCAATGGTATCGGCGTTCCGGCGGCGGTTACGGGCCTTGTCCACCCGGTGTGGGCGATGATTGCCATGGCCGCTAGCGTAACTACGGTCCTGCTGAACTCTTTTGGTGGCCGGATTATCCGCCTCCCCCATTTCCAAAGGGCGCGAGAGGAGCGTGTGCTCACCCTTGAAGTCCCCAGCATCCATTGCGAAGGTTGCGGAGAGACGATAGAGAAAGCTCTGAAAAAGCTGACCGGCGTGCAAGACGTGAAAGTGGATATTGCCGAGAAACTTGTAGACGTAACCCTCCGTGATGGGGCTACGGTAGAGCAGGATATCCAGAACGCCATAGTCCGGGCCGGGCATACCGTAGCGGGGCACGGTCACAGTTAAGATTCGCTATTCCGCAACAAACGGGCGCTCAACTACGGGAGACAGTTCAAGCTGAAACGGCTGCAACTCAGGAATAGGTGCTGGCAGCGTCCGTTCAACGACGCTGAGGCATACTGCTGCCCATGCGGTTTCTGACCTCGGCCATGATGTCGGGAGTAATCACCGAGTAGCCTCGGTCCCGGGCGTAAGTCTCGATAGCTATCTTCACCCGTTTCCGGACAAATGACGGCACATGCGCCAGTCTGGACTCAGCTTCAGAAGTCCAGGAAACCTCCGGGGAAGAAGCAGGTAGAATGGCGCTCGGCTCGTAGAGGCACCAGGGGTCCTCCCCCAGACAATCGCCTGTCAGGCTAAAAGCGCGGGCGCGGCAGCCGGCGCATGTCTCTCGATAGTTGCAAATCCCACACCGTCCCTTAAGGCTGGGACTTCGCAGCTGCCGAAAAACGCTGGCTTTCTCCCAAATATCCTTGAGAGGCGCCTCGCGGACGTTTCCCGCTACAAGGGGCAGATAAGGACAGGGCGTAACCTGACCCTCCGGGTCTATCCTCAAATAGCTGACGCCCGCCGGACACCCGCCGCCGGACGCGGGCAATCCCCGCTCGTGGGCAATGCGCGCTATCTGAGGAGCGCACTTGGCCCGCACCATGATAGACGGATGCAGGCTTTGGGCCTCCGCCAACGAGTCCAGGCTCTCCTCGTATTGTTGAGGAGTGAGGTCTACCAGAGTCTCACCACGACCGGTGCATACCAGGTAATACAGGTTGAAGACGCTGGCCCCCTCGTCTTGAGCAAAGTCAATCATGGCGGGGATTTCCTGAAGGTTCCACGGAGTCACGGTGGTCTGGACAATAACCGGCAGACTTTGTCTGATGCAGGCGCGCATTCCTGCCACTGTCTTTTGCCAGCAACCCTTTACTCTGCGAAAGGCGTCGTGCTTCTCCATATCGAGAGAGTCAAGACTAATGCCAACGCCCTGCAAACCAGCCTTTTTGAGGGTGAGGGCGGCGTTATCATCGATGAGAGTGCCGTTCGTGCCCATCACCGCCATGATGCCACGCTCACTGATGCGGCGGATAATGTCAATCAGGTCTTTTCTGAGAAGAGGTTCGCCTCCGGTAAGGATAACCATCCCCGTACTCAGTTCTGCCATCTGGTCGATGACTCGATATGACTCTTCGGTGCTCAACTCGCCCTCTGCGGAAATGCCCGCATCCAGATAGCAGTGGGCGCAGCGGAGGTTACAACGTTTGGTGATATTCCAGGATACTATTTCGGGGTGGGAGGGCATATTAGTTTCAGATTCGCAGCCGTTTTCATGATGAAAAGTCATGGCTCGTGGAACCTTTCTGTCTCTGCCCAGAAGCGCTTGGCCTCGTCGACTATCTCAGAACTGACCACTCGAAGACCCTGCTTTGTGACGTAGGCTTCGATGGCTTTGACCACCATCCCCCGAACAAACGAAGGAATCCGCTCGATCCGTTCCTGTGCCTCAGTGGTCCAGGTCATTGTGTTGTCAGCTTCGGCCGAACCTTTTATTAACCACTGCCGGTACTTTTGTTCGACCAGGTCCAGAGTCACGAGAGTCTGACCTGATTGGCGCGCCAGTCCCTCTACTCGCTGGCGAGTTAGCTCACGCATGATGCCCTCCGGCACCTGCATCAGGCGGGCTTCTGCCTCCGGTGTCCAGGTCGGTGAGTTTTCTGCGGGCTTTGACATCACATCCCCATTTTCCCGCGAGCTTCAGTCATAACTTCAGGTGTAACTGCCGGATAGCCGTGACGAAGGGCATAATCCTCGATAGCGCGGCGGGCCATCGCTCTGGCGAAAGCGGGGACATTCTCCAATCTGGCTTCAGCTTCCTGAGTCCAGGAGACCTCGATTGCCTCTTTCAAGTGTGACGGAGTTTCAGGAAGTGACTCCTCTCCATTTGAGATGAGGATATTGCAGGCGGAAAGGCGCAGAAGATTTTCTGCTGTGCTACCGATATCCAGACTATCGGTGCGATGAATGCCGAATCGTCCCACGGCTAAGAGGGAGGGCTTTCGCTCTTGTAAATACCTTAGAATCTGCTGGAAAGGCTTTCCGGCTAGGAGCGTGGTCTTGAGTTCAATCCCCTCTGTCCGAGCGAAGGTTGCGGCGGCATCCAGATGCCCTTGATATATTTTCTCCAGGCCGTTGTGTATCACTTCCTCGTGCAGCCGCTCCTGCTCCTGGAAGCGGAAGATTTTACTGGCCTCCTCGGAGAGAACGCCCGCCAAACTACGAAAGGCGGCGATATGAAAATTCGGGTCGAAGACAGAGACCGCTTCCACCTCCGCATCAAAGGCTTTGGCTATGTTTAGAGCCGCTTTCAGCCCAGCCCTGGACTGGGCGCTACCATCTACGGCCACTATGACACCACGGTCGAGAGGCAGCCTGTTCTTTGTCACAAGAACATCGCACCTCACCTGCCTCGTCACTCGCTCGCAGACGCTGCCAATGAGGCTGCCCTCCACCGCGCCGAGCCCCCGGTCTCCCATAACCACCAGGTCATACTCGCCGGCTTCAGCCTCTTTGACTAACCCGGCATAGTTAGTTCCCTCAATCACACGACGCTCGCAAGAAACGCCAGATTGTTGACACCTCGTTGTGAACACATCCAGATAGGACTCGGAGATAGTCTGAAGTCCAGTAGTGATGAGGGAATCATGGATTTGACGTTGACGCCGGAGTTCGTTTTTCTCCTGGTAACGGTCGGGCAGGCCGGCCTCCATCTGTCGAAAGCGGGCGTCATGGAGGCGGGCGGCATAGACGTGGCATCCCACCAGCTTGGAATTAAACTTTTCTGCCAACGCAATAGCCATCTCCGCGGAATGCTCGGAGTGAGAAGAATTATCTATGGGAACCAGAATACGCTCGAACATCCTGAACTCCAAAATTAATCTACTTCAGAGAACTGAGATAGGCTATCAGGTCATTTAATTGCTCAGCGGAAAGTCTCTGAGCAACTGGCGGCATTATGTTATCGTAACTCGGAACCACATACGCGCCCGGTTGAAGGAGAGACTCTTTTAGATAGTCTCCTGTGGACATTCCCGACCGCCTCTCGCCGGCTACAGAAGCGATATGGGAAAGGTCTGGTCCTCTTGTCCCACCAGTCTTGTCGATAACATGACATAGAAAACATCCGTTATTGGGGTCTTCATACACAATCTTGCCCCTCTCTGCCGGTGTTACCGTCGCTGTGGCTTTGCTCTCAAACGCAAATTGTGGTGAGATGGCTGCGAGAAGAACCATAAGCCCCACCGAGGCCGCAAAGACAAGCACTACCGCTCCCAGGGCCGTTTTCGTAGACTTGAACGGAGACATGGCAGGGCTGCGCAGCAGATAAAACAGGAAGCCAGTGAAAAGCGTAAAGAGAGTGAAAAACACTCTATAGGGTAGACCGAGCCTCAGGCCGGACTCGTCTGACAGAAAAAGGGGTGAGAGCCATATGAGGGCTATGACCAAAACTACGCTTATGATAATTCGCAAGCTCTTGCCTCCTCTAAGGCGCTTCCTCCTGATGGCCGACCCTGAAGGCGAGCCAGAAAATGGCAAACATCAACCCGAAGAATATGATGGTGACTACTCCGGACACGGCGGCGGCGTAACCCAGCGGGGTAATGAAAGAGTAAGGAGTCTTATCCGGCATAAACTGAAAGATGTGCCATTCTCCCCGAGCCATCTCCCTGACAGAGCCCATAAGAGCCATCGTGAAGACAGACAGGCCGGGCAGAAAGCCCAGTACCAGCTGAGCTTTGGCATCTATTTGCCCCCAGACCATCCTGCCGGTAGCAATAGCCTGCCGGTACAAGAAGTATACAAAGGCGGTCACCACTACCATGGCGCTTACCGCCAGACCTTTGGCTGGCATTAGCCCCACGAAAATCATTTTCTCCGGAATAGTCACCTCCGTTATTGGACCAACAGGCTTGGTTGTAAGGGAGGGTAGGAAACTCTGCGGTATCAGCCAGACGATGAAACCTATCAGGGCTATCCAGAATGCCCCCCGGAAGTAGGTCTGGAAACGGATACCACCCTCGATGCGGCGAATACTCAGCCACATGTAATATATGGCTCCCAAAAGAAGCAACCCCACCAAAACACCCTGAATAACAAAAAACCAGGCTAGTTTATCCGCCATAAGCAGGGTACTGATTTGAGCATTGTAGGCAAAAATCTCTCTGGTATAAATGTACCCGGCCACCGGGAGAGCGAGAAGGCCAGCCACGCCGATAAAGTTACCGATGTAGCCCATCCAATCATAAAACGCCCTATCTTTCTCAGCTTTGCTGAGAAAGAACATGAGTGCGGCGAATAAAGCTACCATGAAACCGCCAAAAGATATGTTGGCGATAAACCGGTGCAGGTTTAGCCCTGTCCAGGTAGCGTTGTTAATCAATTGCCATAATGTGGCTGTCTCCACCGATTCGGGCGGAGTTAGCATAAAACTGCCCACGCCGTTCATCAATGCCATAACCACTATTCCAACCACATTAAGGCTAACGCCGATGCCAATATGCAGAGCCTTCCGTCGCGCCAGAGCGTCCCAGGTATACCAGTAGACGTACATCAGGCTGCTCTCAACCAGTAGAAGGATTGCATACAGACCAAAGACCGGATAAAAGCGCTGAAAAAGGAAATTCGAAAGCTCTTGATACCTGCCCACCAGGACGAAGGTCATCGCCCCGCCAAAGAGGGCCGTAACGCTGTAGCTGATAGCCACAATCTTCATAGTCTCTCGGGCAAGCCGTTCGTATCTGGCGTCTCCACTTCGTAATCCCAGGTATTCGCAAACAACAATGAAGATGGGCGCCCCCAGGACAAAGGCCGCGAAAAGCAGGTGTAGCTCGGCCACCACCCA
>JACPPR010000004.1 GCA_016190895.1 Chloroflexota bacterium
ATGCCCCCAACGGAATTCGAATCCGTGTCTACACCTTGAAAGGGTGTCGTCCTAGGCCTCTAGACGATGGGGACACACTAGTGAAGTATAGCAGACAGGCCGTTAACAGGCAATGCCAGTGAACAACGCTTTCGGTGACAATAAACCGGCGGAGTTGAAGAAGCGGGGGAAGTGGCGGGCGATTGGCGTCCCGCTTTTGACAATACTCCTGGGTATCGGCATAACCGTGGCTCTTTATCTTTTTCGAGATAAGATTACCGGGCTGGGTAACTACGGCTATCTGGGCGCCTTTCTCATCAGCCTGATTACCAGCGCCACGGTCTTCCTGCCCGTACCGGGTATCGTAGCGCTTTTCGCCCTCGCCGCAACCTTGAATCCGCTGCTTATCGGGCTGGCAGCCGGCGCCGGGGGCATCATCGGCGAGATGACCGGCTTTCTTGTCGGCTATGGCGGGCACGAGGCGCTGCGCGGCAGGAGCAAGCTTCATTCCAGGCTGGAGAAATGGATGAGGCGCTGGGGGTCCTGGGGGGTCTTCGCCGTAGCCGCTGCCCCGCTGCCCCTTTTCGATGTTGCCGGCATTATCGCCGGCGCGCTCCGTTTCCCTCTCTGGAAATTCCTGCTGATAGGCTGGGTGGGCAAGACTATCAAGCTCACCTTGCTGATAATGGCGGGCGCCTGGGGGTGGGAGGCTTTGATAGATTTTATCGGCAGTCCGCCGCCCATTCCGTAGCATCCGCAAAATCCCGAACATCCCCGGCTTGGTAGGAGGCAAGGCCATGCCTTGCCCCTCCAGAAACTTTACAGCCGCTGCGTGAACAGGTAGATATGCGCGCCGAGAGCAAAAGTCAGCAGCCAGAGCCCGAGGGCTACCCGCATCGGCCACACCAGGCGCCGACGCCATCTTATCACACCCATAAAAGCCAGATTGATGAAAATCCAGATGCCGATAACGGAGAGACCGGCCAGGGCGTGGGCGAGCAGCTCGAAGTAAAACCAGTCCACCGTCTGGCTTTGCAGCTGCAGCAATAAAGAAGGGAACATCACCCGAGCAATCGCCCCGATTTGAATGAGCACGGCTATTCTCATCACCAGACAATGCTGCTTGAGAAGCTTCCTCCTGGCAAGATAGGCGGCAATAAAGAGTACTCCTACCTGCACAACCTGCAGAACAAAAGCCCCACCGGTGAGCAGACTGATATTCATGGCGTCCTCCTTTTCACAACCGAGCCCTCCGTTAATTATACAACACCGCACAGTCTTTGACTCGAGGCCAGCAGCCCACGACAAACGCGTACAAAGTTGAAAAATTTTAGCAGGCGGGAAGAATCACTCGCAAATAGACTTCGGGGAAGAGCATCGGTTGATTTTGTTCTTGTCTTCGGATATACTGCGTGACGGAAAGGGAGGAAAGATGAGAGTTTTAGGTATCGACCCCGGGACGGTTTCTTTTGATTTATGCTTGCTGGAAGACAAGGAGATAGTCTTCGAGGACAGCATCCCCTCGACGTTAGTTGCTGAGAAACCGGAGGCGTTCGCCCAGGAGTGCCTCGACCTTAACCTGGACGTAATGATTGCCCCTTCCGGTATGGGACTGAATAACCGGAGGTTGTCCGAACTGACTCCGAGAGAAATGTTCGAGCTTACCCTGGTCAGGGAGGGGGAAGAGGTGCCGGTGCTGGAAGGGATGAAGAAATTTCTTACCATCATCCGGGCGGCCGGACTGGAGGTCTTCTTCCTGCCCGGCGTCATCCAATTGCCCACTGTTCCCCGCTGGCGGAAAATCAATAAGATAGATATGGGTACCGCCGACAAACTGTGTATCGCGGCTCTCTCAGTGGAAACCGTCTCCCGCAAGAAAAGGGTGAGCTATGACAAGGTGAACCATGTCGTCGTCGAGCTTGGCGGCGGCTATAATGCGGCGATGACAGTGGAGAAAGGGCAGATAATCAATGGCATCGGCGGCACGCTATTCCCCGGTCCCGGCTATATGAACGCCGGGGCGATGGATGGCGAGATTGCCTACCTGCTGCGGGGTTTTGAGAAAGCGCTGCTCTTCGGCGGCGGCGCCGGCGACCTGACCGGTGTTGCCGGACTTGCCCGGGAGCAGTTCACTCAGGAATCTTACCCGGATGCCTTCAACGCTTTCCTTGAAGGCATCCTCTTCGCCGTGTGCAGCCAGCGGGCGATACTGCCGAGCCGGGAAGTCTATCTCTCGGGCAGATTGACGGGGTATGAGAATATTTACCGCCCTGTCAAAACGGCACTGGAACAACTGGGCTATTCGGTCAGCCTGCTGCCGACTCTCTCGAACAAGAGTAAGGCGGCCGCGCAAGGCTACGCAATTGTCGGCAACGGCTCGTTCGGCGGCTATTATGAGCCGCTCGTGAAGCACATGATGATAGACAAGGCGGAAGGCTCCGTAATCGATTATGTCTTTTGGAAGGAGAGGATGTGAGGAACCCGATATATGTAGATTGGGCTATTACCAGCAAATGCAATCTGGATTGCCGGCACTGCGTCGGTATGGAGGGAGGCGAACTCACCCATGCTCAGGTAATGAAGATTACCCGCGATATTATCTCCCTGTCTCCGAGGTGGGTGATACTGGAAGGAGGCGAACCGCTGATGCGTCCCGACCTGCCCGAGGTGGGCCGGATGCTCAAGAAAGCCGGCATCGAGGTTTTCCTGATAACTAATGGCAACGCCTTCACCGAGGAAAAGATAAAGGAACTGGCCGCTTTCTCACCAAAAATTCTCTTCAGCATCGATGGCGCCGACGCCGCCACTTACGAGAATACTAAGACCGGGGCCAGTTTTGAGACTGCCAAAGAGTGGGCGAAGCGGTGCACCGCCGCAGGCCTTTTCCACGGCATAACTACCGTGCTTTCCCGGGCGAACCTGAGGCAGGTTAAACAGCTGGTCCGCCTGACGGAAGACCTGGGGGGCAAGAATCTGATTTTCTTGCCGTTAAAGCCGTTCGGCGATACTGAGATTTCCAGGGACTATTACGAGCAGAATAAGCTCTCTCCGCTGGAACAAGAGGCAGCCGTCGAGGAGATATATTCCTGCGGTAGCCGGCTGGATATTTTCTATGACGAGCCATTCCTCTGGAATCTGGCGGCCGAGCACGGCCTTTCTCTGGATGGTTCTGATAGCGGAGTAACCATACCGGAAGTGACCGGCTGCGCGGCGGCTCATTCGCTCTACATTCAGACCGGCGGCAGCGTCCGACCGTGCATGTTCTGCTCCGAAGAGCTAACTTTCGGTAATGCCGCTAAGGAACCTCTGGGTGAAATCTGGCGGCGAATGAGTGAAAGCGAGAGCATTACCGGCTGGTCAGACCAGAATAAACGAAAAGGGAACTGCGGCGAGTGTTCCCAGTTTGAATCTTGCCGGGGGTGCCTGGCCCGGGTCGCCAAGCTTACCGGAGACGTTTTACAGGCAGACCCCTGCTGCCCCTTTGCCGGATAAGCAGTAGAAAAGTTGGCGATACGTGAACCACCGGCTTATGGACTATCCTGCTATTGTTCCCGCCTTTCATTTGGCAATGGTAATTTCACCTGTCATAGAAGGGTAAACCCGGCAGTGGTATCGGAAAGTACCCCCCTTATTCAATAAATGGGCATAAGTCTCACCATGGGCCAGGTCACCGCTATCGAATAGGTCGTCATCGCTTCTTACAATATGAGTTACGGAATCCTGGTTAGTCCAGATAATATAGGCTCCGCCAAGACCGGTAACATTAACCGCAGCCGGCGAAAAGGCAAAGTCAGAAATGGTTACTTTTACAACAGTCGGTACCTTTCCCTCCGGCGGCGGTGGCACAAAAACCGGCTCCTGCGATGGAGCCGGAGCTTGTTGTTGAGTACAGGCAATCGGCTCGATGGCGCTTGAGAGTAAGATGACTAACATCACCGGGACAAAGAATTTATGATGGCGTCGTCCAGTAATCGCTTGCCCCCTCGACTCTAGCCGTTACTCGGTAACGACAACTTTACCTGTCATCAAAGGGTGATAGTCACAGAAGTACTCGAAGGTTCCGTCTTGCTTAAATGTGTAGCTAAAGGTAGCATCCCGGGACATGGTACCGCTGTCAAACAGCGCAGTCTGGCTGGTTATCGTGTGAGGCGCCAAATCTCGATTGGTCCAGGTAACCGTAGCTCCGACGGGGACGGTAATCGTTGATGACACAAACTCAAAACCTTTGATTTCCACGTTTAGAGGACTCGATTGCTGTTGCGGCGGCGAGGTCGCTGGCTGTTGAGTTGGAGTTGGATTTGGCTGAGGCGCTGCTGGCTGCTCGGGCGCCGAAGAATTCTGTGTTGGGGCATCTGGTTCCGGAGACACTGTCCTGGCTTCTTCCCTCGGAATCGTCCGTCCTTCGGTCGCTATCCGCGCCGGCCCGCTAGCCGGATTTGGCGGAGCTTGCTGGGTACAGGCGCTGAGAAAGACAACACCCACCCCCAGACTCAATGAGAGCAGGGCAAGGAAATTACGGCGGCGCCATCCAGTCATCGCTTGTTCTTTCCACAGACTGCTCACTATTCTAGCCGGCAAAACATCGAAAAGTCATAAAACCAGGTGGGGAAAAATAACAAAAAGATTACGTTTCGGTGCAATAATTCACTTTGGTTTTCAGGATGGCAGATAAACAGGTAGCACAGGCGTCCCCGCCTGTGCTACCCTCAAATTTCTTGTCGCCATGAGGGCGTTTAATAATATCATTCTCCGGTCAAGCCGGAGAATCCACAATCTCCCGTTCTTAGGATTCCCCGCCTGCGCGGGGAATGACAGGGTGTTGTTAAACGCCCTCTTGCCATCTTGATTGCAAATTGGAATAGGGTAAGGAACTATTCGCGCTTGAGTCTTAGACGGCGACGACTTCTTTGACTTCGGGGATTTCTTTCTTCAGGATTTGCTCGATGCCCATTTTCAGGGTCAGGGTGGACATCGGGCAGCCGGCGCAGGCGCCGGTCAGTTTTACCTCGACTGTGCCGTCTTTGACGCCAATCAGTTCGACATTACCGCCATCACGTACCAGGGCGGGACGGATTTTATTTAAGACTCCTTCAACCTGTTCTTTTTGCATTGGTTTTCCTTCCTCTTTAGGCCAGGTATTTTTGCATCTCAGCCTTTATTGAATTTTACCACGACTCGAAAGGGCGGTCAATTTTGGAGAATTTGCCGACCATAAGCCACCAAAAGTTATCCATCTTTTGCTTCGCCTCCCAATTTCATTCCACCATATGCAAACAGAACCTCATTTTCCTTGCTTTGGCAGCATAGCTATGGTAAGATTATGTCAGAGCGAAAATGACCACAGAGAAAACGAAGGCCCTAGAGCTAGCCATCGGCCAAATCGAAAAACGATTCGGCAAAGGCTCCATCATGAGATTGGGGATGGCCACCATCGCGCCTGTGTCAGTCATCCCCAGCGGCGCCCTGTCACTCGACCTGGCACTGGGAGTAGGGGGCATTCCCCGCGGACGGATTACTGAGATATTCGGTCCCGAATCTTCGGGGAAAACTACTCTTGCCCTGACCGTAATTGCTCAAGCGCAGAAACAGGGGGGCATCGCTGCCTACATCGATGTCGAACATGCCCTCGACCCGGCTTACGCTAACCGTTGCGGAGTTAATGTCGATGCCATGCTCATCTCCCAACCGGATACTGGTGAGCAAGCCCTTGAGATTGCCGAGGCGCTGCTCAGGAGCGGAGCGGTCGATATTATCGTCGTTGATAGCGTCGCCGCCCTGGTATCTCAGGCCGAGATTGAGGGCGATATGGGAGATGCCCATGTTGCCTTGCAGGCCCGCCTGATGTCGCAAGCCCTGAGAAAGCTGACTGCCGCCATCGGCAAAACGGGAACTTCGGTAGTCTTCATCAACCAGCTAAGGGAAAAGGTCGGCATCGTCTTCGGCAATCCTGAAGTAACTCCGGGCGGTAGAGCTTTGAAGTTCTATAGCTCGGTCCGGATTGACCTGAGACGCGCCGACACTATCAAACAGGGTAGCGAAGTGATTGGCAGCCACGTTAAAGCCAAAGTCGTTAAGAACAAGGTCGCTCCTCCCTTTAGAAGCGCTGAATTCGATATCATGTTTGACCATGGTATCAGCCGGGAGGGCAACATCATCGACCTTGGCGTCGAGCTGGGGCTAGTGAGCAAGTCGGGTGCCTTCTTCTCCTATGGTGATATTCGCTTGGGGCAAGGCAGGGAAAGCGCCAAGCAATATCTGGCGCAGCATCCTGAGCTTGCCCGGGAAATTGAAGACAAGATTAGAGCCTCAGCTATCGCCAGTCATCGGCCGTCTACTCCGGACAATGATGAAAGCTCCTAAACTAATAGATTAAGAGCCTGGTCGGGATAGCAATGCATACAAAGCTGAGGCAACGTGCCTCAGCTTTATTGCTTAAAGGGGCGGGTGAGAAATTTGGGAAGTGAGGTAAAAAATGGAAGCAACGGCTGTTATAGGTTATGTAGCACTGGTCTCAATATTCGTTATCGGTCTGGTATCCGGCGGCGCCATCGTCTTCTTCTTCCGGCGAATGTCCCTCCTCCGCGAGTTGCGGAACGCTCAACGGAAAGCGGCCAGAATGGTAGCTGAAGCCAGGGATGAGGCGAAGGAAATCATCCGCGAATCAAAGGAAGCCTCCGATAAAACCAGGACAACGGCTGAAACCGAGCTTGGCCAGCGGCGCAGTGAGCTAGGGCGTCAGGAAAACCGGCTGACCTCCAAGATAGAAACCCTGGACCGCCGCATGGAAAGCCTGGAGCAGCGCGAACGCAACCTGGTAAACCGGGAAAAAAGCATCGAGACGACACGCAATGAGATTACTACCCTCAAAGACAAGCAGCTAAAGCAACTGGAAGTAATCTCGGGTATGACAAGCGCCGATGCCAAGCAGGAACTGCTCGGCAAGGTGGAGTCGGAGATGAAGGATGATGTTTCAAGGCGCCTCCGGGAGTGGGAAATCAAGCTGAAAGAGGAAGCCGACCGGAAGGCACAGGACATCCTGGCCCAGGTTATCCAGCGCTCTGCCTCGGAAATAGTCTCCGAGACCTCCGTAGTCAGCGTGCCCTTGCCTAACGATGAGATGAAGGGACGCCTTATCGGCCGGGAAGGCCGCAACATTCGAGTCCTGGAACAGACCACCGGGGTCGACCTGATTATAGATGATACACCTGAAGCAGTGACCCTCTCCAGTTTCGACCCGGTACGTCGAGAAGTAGCCCGCGTCGCCCTGACCAAACTGATTAGTGACGGGCGCATTCACCCGGCCCGCATCGAGGAGGTCGTCACCAAAGCCAAGTCAGAAGTGGATGCCGCTATCATTACGGCCGGCGAACAAGCTGCCTATGAAGTGGAAGTGCCCGGCTTGCGCCCTGAACTCATCAGGCTGCTGGGCCGTCTCAAGTACCGCACCAGCTACGGTCAAAATGTCCTCACTCACAGCATCGAGACCGCTTATCTGGCCGGTATGATTGCCTCGGAATTGAAGGCCAATGTCGCCATAGCCAAGAAAGCGGGACTGCTTCACGATATCGGGAAGGCAGTCGACCGCGAGGTAGAGGGCACTCATGCCGCCATCGGGGCTGACCTGGTTAAACAGTGGGAGAAATCTCCGGAGGTTATTCAGGGTATCGCCGAACACCACCTTGAAACTACCCCGAGCGGTATCTGGGGCTACATCATTTCAGCGGCCGATGCTATCAGTAGCGCCAGGCCGGGCGCCAGACGGGAATCGGTGGAGAACTATCTGAAACGGCTCACCGCTCTTGAAGAGATTGCCAATAGCTTCAAGGGAGTCGAAAAATCCTTTGCTATCCAGGCCGGACGGGAAGTCCGGATTCTGGTCAAGCCGGAGGAAGTCGATGACCTGGGGGCGATGCGGCTGGCCCGAGACATCGTCAAGAAGATTGAGGAGGGGTTGGAGTATCCGGGGCAGATAAAGGTTACCGTGCTCAGAGAAACCAGAGCGACTGATTACGCCAGGTAAAGAGCTTTGTATCAAATGTCATTCTGTAGAGACACGGCATGCCGTGTCTCTACGCAAATCCGAAGGGCGCCTAAGTAGCCGTAGGGTGGGTGAAGCGTAGCGAAACCCACCGATTTCCGGCTTGCGGATAGCAGCGGAAAGGACAATAAAAACAGTGCAGATATTAGCAATCGGTGATGTCATCGGCAAGCCGGGCAGACACGTGGTCGGGAAACACGTGCCCGCACTGCGTGATGAATACGGGATAGACCTGGTCATCGCTAACGCCGAGAATATCGCCGGCGGTATCGGTGTGACGCCGGCCACGGCTGAGGAATTGTTCGATGCCGGCGTCGATGTTCTCACTTCGGGCAATCATATCTGGGCTCAGAAAGAAATTATCCCGTACCTGGATGGCGATATGCCCCTCCTGCGCCCGCTGAATTACCCGCCGGGGGTGCCTGGCAAAGGCTATCTCACCACGGGCCGGGTGATGGTAGTCAACCTGATAGGCAGGACATTTATGGACAACTACGATTGTCCTTTCCGGGCGATGGACAACCTGCTGGCTGAAAATACTCGCAGACCGCCCGTCATCATCGTCGACTTCCACGCCGAAGCAACCTCTGAGAAAATGGCCATGGGGAAATACCTGGACGGCCGTGTCACCGCCGTGCTGGGTACCCATACCCACGTCGGCACTATCGATACCCGGCTGCTGCCCAAGGGGACGGCTTATGTCACCGATATCGGTATGGCCGGGCCGATAGATTCGGTCATCGGCGATAACACTGAGGAAGTGCTCCAGCGCTTCCTGACCATCATCCATAGCCGTCTGTCGGTCGCCGGCGGCAGGACTATGCTTAACGCGGTGCTGGTAAATGTCGATGATGAAACCGGGAAGGCAATCAGTATCGAGCGTATTTACCGGGAATCGGAGAAGTAATGGGCAAAGTCGACCTTCACCTTCATTCCTGCATCTCCGATGGAAAGTATACCCCGCCCGAGCTTGTCGCTAAAGCCGCCGGGGCGGGGCTGACCGTCATCGCCCTGACCGACCACGATAATGTGGATGGCATCGCTCCGGCTCTGGAGGCAGCCAAGAAATTCCCTCAATTGAAGGTAATCCCCGGTGTTGAAATCAGCACTGATGAACCCGAAGGGGAAGTCCACATGCTGGGCTACTTCATCGATTATACTAACCCGGAACTGCTGGCGAGCCTTGTAAAATCTCGGGATTCCCGTTATGGGCGCGCTCAGGAGATGGTGAACCGGCTAGCCAGCCTGGGCTTACCTGTAGAGTGGAAAAGAGTTCAAGAAATAGCCGGGGATGGCACCATCGGCCGTCCCCATATCGCCCAGGCCTTGCTGGAAAAGGGCTATATCGCCACCATCAGAGAAGCCTTCGACAGGTACATCGGCTACGGCGGGCCGGCCTACGTCGAGCGGGAGAAAATCGACCCGGCGGAAGCGGTGGGACTGATATTACGAGCCGGCGGGCTGCCCGTGCTGGCGCATCCGCTAACCACCAAAGACCCTGAAGCCTTGGTCGCCCGGCTCAAGAAAAGCGGTCTGGCCGGCATCGAGGCATATTACGGCGAGCACACCCCGGAACAAATCGAGAGACTGCTCAGCCTGGCAGAGAAGCACCGCCTGGTAGCCACCGGCGGCAGCGATTTCCACGGGCTTGATGAGAACGCCGAGACCCGGCTGGGCAGCGTTGACGTCCCGCTGTCAGCCGTCGAAGGACTGATTGCTCTGGCGGAGCAAAGAGTGACAAAACAGCCAGCCGCCGGTAACCAGGGCTTGCCTTGATTACTGAGTGCTCATCTCCTCTCCCTTGAGGGGAGAGGAGTAAGTCTGCCCTGAGCGTAGCGAATGGGGTGAGGGTGAAAGTTAATGTTTTACCCCTCACTTACATCTCTCCCGCAAGGGGAGAGAGAAATGTTTATCTGCTGGCGGAGGCACCATGTTTATCCAGTTCATCCTGCTAACAATAGCCGCCTATCTTTTCGGCTCGATCCCCACGGCGTACCTTGTCGCCAAATGGCGCAAGGGGATAGACATCCGCAAATACGGCAGTGGCAATGTCGGCGCCTCCAACGTGGCTGCCATCGTTTCTAAACGCTGGTCGCTTGCGGTCAGCATCTTCGATGTCGGTAAAGGCGCCTTAATGGTCTGGCTCGCCCAGCTATTCGGCTTGGGTGCGGCTCAACAGGTCGCTATCGGCCTTGCCGCCGTTGCCGGACACAACTGGACTGTCTTTCTTAATTTCAATGGCGGGCGGGGTATCTTTACCAGCCTGGGCGTCATCATTGTGCTCTCGCCGAAGGTCGGCTTGATTGCCCTGGTCCTTTCCTACCTCTTCGCCCCCTTCCACCTGCTATCCCTGGGGGTGACCATCTCCTTAATCATCCTGCCAATCCTCAGTTGGTTCCTCAGCCAGCCCCTCGACATTAAGGAGCCTCTGCCGGTCAGCCTCGGCTTCCTGGCCATATTGCTGCTCGCTATGTTCAGAAGGCTGACTGTCCCCAGAAGCCCCATCAGCGCCGCCGTCCCCACCCGCGAGCTAGTCCTCTACCGCCTGCTCTTCGATAGGGACATCCGCGACCGCAAGGCCTGGATTTCCCAGACGCGAACGATGGCCGGGAAATAACATCGTGGCACAGGCCTCCGTGCCTGTGCAAATTCCGGGCTACGTAGGGCGGGTTTCGAACCCGCCCGCCCAGCCTTCTAAATGGCAATTACTACGCTCCTGGACTTTGGTACCTTCATGGAGCATTCTGGCTTCGGATAGATAGTTTGCATCATATTAGCCCAACTTCCATCTTATACCGCTCAACGTATTTGCCATTATTCATTTTCCGAACAAAAGTATCAGTAATCGCAAAGCCACATTTTTGATAGCATTTTTGAGCGTTAACATTGCTCCGGTCGGTATATAAGGCAATCGATTCGTAGCCTCTGAGTTTCAGATTTTCAATTAGTTGATTGATGATATAAGGGCCTATTTCGAGTCCCTGCTTGTTCGGTGTCAGTGCGATGAGCTTTATCCAGGCTTGCCTGTTTTGAGAAATAAGGCCATTTACGCCTAGCCAACCCACAGGAATATTATTATCAAGAATAATATACTCCTCTTCGTCAGCGTCATTGCTCCATTCAGTTATGGACCTTCCCCAACTCTCTAAAGATGTCGCAACTTCATTTAGCAATTTTAGAATTGATTCGTCATTCATAAGATTGAACAAGAATTCTGCATCTTTTGCTTCTACTTCGCGAATTGATATATTTTCCATACCTCATTGACTCCTTACATGCTCAGTAACCCACCACCGTATGTTAGGCGGCGTGTAGTGTGGGCTGCATTTCACCCACCTTCTCCCAAATGCAGCCCACCACTCTCCCTTTCGTAAAGGGAAACACAGAGGGATTTGGGACCAATGGTGGGCTTCGCAGCTCAGCCCACCCTACCCGCTGGTGCGTCATTGTTCATAAGAAGCCTCCTTATTTTGCATTATTGTCTTCGCCTGCATTCTAAAAACTACGTAGAAAACCAATCCCACCATTAATACGGTTATTCCCAACACTAGCAGGGCAGTCTGTAGTGAGTAGACATCTATGGTCAGCCCCAGAAATGGTGCCAAAACGGCATATTGCAGACTGCTGATCATGTTCTTAAACGAAAGCACGGTGGCCCTTCTCGATGAAGGAATCCTTAAGTTGATGTAAGTCTCGAGTGTTGGTTTGAAATGACTCTCTGAAACAGAGTGCAAAAACAGAAACAGTATCCCGAATAAGAAAACGAATTGCGATTGGAGCAGGAAGGCCAGACCGAGCAGCAGAGGGATGAGCAACAATGACCCAGACATGCCGATTCTCTTTTCGATGCTTGCGGACTGCCTCGATACAAAGCCGCATATCAGGGGTTCAACAGCGTAGAATAATCCGAAGTACGCCACCGGCAAAGATATTAGCTTTAAGTATGGTTGCCAGAGCGAGTAACTCATGCCAAAAAACGGCGACGACAGAGCCGCGTACAGCACGAAAAACCCAGCCGGCTTCGCCAGCGAGTGTTTGATGCTTTCTTTGAGGTGGACACGCTGTGGCTCCATGGACGCAGGCTCCGCGAACCTGGGCGGTTCTTTGAGAGCTAACCCAATGAAGAGGACCGGGAAAATAATACCGAAAGCTACCCAGAACGGAATAGACAGTGACCGCGACGCCAGTAACCCACCCCCAATCCCACCTAGCGCAGTGGCCCACGAGCCGTACCATCTCATTCTTCCAAGCGCCTGATGAAATTCGCCCTCTTTATTTGCTGCTTTGAGGCTGTCGTAGAGCATGGCCGTATCAGTTCCGGAGACAAAGGCGGCCGAGACGCCGGTAAAGGCAGTCGCAATCAGAACGGCGACGAAACTCCCCGAGGTGACCATGAACAAAGTGGATGGAATCGCTACTATCGAGGCAATTACCAGACTCCATTTTCTACTGACCCTGTCGCTGAACATGCCTGTTGGGACTTCGGCCACCAGGCTCGCTAAGGTTTTTGCTGTCCCTAACAGAAAGAATTGTTGCATGCTGAAACCCTTAGACAGCATGAACAGGGTATAGACGACGAAGTGAAAGCCTGAACCGCTTAAGGCGTTCATCCAGTACAGTTTGGTTATATTTCGGTCAAACGTGTTCATCGCACCAACATACAATTACAGCCGATTGCTCCATATAGGGTTCGGTATTTCGTGTAAATCAAAAGCGTTCATTAGCCGTCCCTCCTTGTCCTTTGTGCCTGGGATATCTTCTTCCATTTCTCCTTTTCCAGGCGGCGCTCATTATCGCCCTGGCGTGCCTCGTGGAATTGCACCTCTCTTTGCAGCTTCGTGAAGTTTCCGAGCCGCGCGGCATCGAGATTACCGCTTTCAATGGCAGCTTTCACGGCGCAGCCGGGCTCTGTATCGTGTTTGCAGTCATTGAACTGACATCGGCGGGCCAGGGCCTCAATGTCCTCAAAGCTTCCCGTCAGGTCATCTTCATCGGCCCACATTTGTATCTCCCGCATGCCAGGCGTGTCGATGATGACTCCGCCTCCGGGTACGAGGATGAGTTCGCGAGCAGAAGTCGTGTGCCTGCCGGTGCGGTCCCGCTCCCGTACCTCACCGGTTTCCTGCCTTTCTTCGCCCAGAAGCGCATTGACCAGGGCAGACTTGCCAACGCCTGATGGACCAAGCAGAGCCACAGTTTTCCCCGGCGTCAGATAACTGCGAAGGGCATCCAGTCCCGTTCTTTGCAGGGCGCTGACTGCGTGGACCGGAACGCCTGCCACGGCAGGCTCAACTCCCCGAACGTAGCTAACGACATCGGCGCACAGGTCAGACTTGTTAAGAATGATTACGGGATTCGCTCCGCTAGCCCATACCAGGGTCAAGTAACGCTCAAATCTCCGCGTGTTGATGCTTCTGCCTTCGTCCAGCGCGCCAACAATGAACACGGTATCGATATTGGCCGCGACAACCTGCTCTTTTGTCTGGCCGCCGGATAGTTTCCCTCTTCCGCCGGAACCTTGGCGGGAGAACCGGGTCTTCCGCGGCAGAATAGCATGAATAATGCCCCTGCTTTTATCGGGCAGCGGCTCCAGCGCCACCCAGTCCCCGACTACCGGATAATGACCGGTCCACTCAGCCTGATGGCGCAGCTTACCGGATACCTCCGCCTGAAGCACGCCCTGGTAGGTGCAAACCTGGTAATAGTATCGGTGCTGAGATGAAACTCTCGCCGGAAGCGAGCCGGCAACTCTCAGCGATTGAAAATGCTTCTCGAAGACGCCATCCCAACCTAACTGTTTCAACACCTTCGGCTGATTTACTAACAGCGGAAAGTGCTCGACTTTGAGCGTCTCCGCTGGTTTGTTTTTATCGATATTCAAAGACAGTTTCTCCTTATTATTCTTTCTGTGATTGAAAAAAAGGCACGCCGTCGGTTTGAAAATGAGGAAAAAGAAAAGCCGCGGCTGTCACACACGCGGCTAGGATATAAGCCTATTCAGCGCCCGATTAGAAAAAACAAAGCCGCTCCCGGAGGAGCGGCCAAATTTAGAAGGAGTTGATGGAAAAGTTTGCTTTAGCCGGAGACCTGCCGGGGTGTGACAATCTGGTTTATTGTTACAAGTTCTTGCATTTCACACCCTCCTGCTAGTTTATTGGTATTGATAGTATCACAGCTAATTGGGGCAGTCAAGCGCTTTTTCCAGCCATTATTTTGGTGGATAGAACAGCCCAACGATTATCCATTCACTCGGATGCGTACTAAGTGTCCCCACGAAGAAGTGCGTATCTCGTTCCAGAGCCATTTTTGTTTCGTAGGTATCTCTGAATTTTATCTCCCACTCAGCACTATACTTACGCCGCCATGCCCAGTATGACGCACCCATTTCCCAGTCGGTACATTTCAGTTGATGTCCCTTGCAGGCAGAGTCATTGCAGGCAAAATTATAGCTGAAATCAAAAGGTAATTTTTCAAGCTGGGTTCTTGGCACGTTATCGAAGAACGAGGATTGCGTGAGCCGGGACAGCTCGGCCTCTGACCATCTACCGCTAGTCCGCTCCAATTTTAGGGAAGAGATTACTCTAGGCTTAAAGAACCCGAGTGTAGGTTCTTTGTTGCGATCCCGCTCACTCTGTAACTGACACAAAGATTTAGACATCAGTGGCATAACTTTGGCTTTTCGCAGTTCCCACTTCCGGTCTGTTGGAATCGGTTCCGATAAAATCTTGATTGAGTCTATATCAATCTTGTAGCTCTCTGGGCGTGTGTCAGACTCGGCTTTGGTCACATTAGCCTCGATCAACTGATATTTCCTGAAACGCTTATCCTTATCTAAAAATCTGTAAGGAATTGGATAAAGCCTTATCCAACGACCATCCTCATCTATTCCGGCTGTGCATGAGACTTCAATAGAATTTCTTGAGGGAGCGGGATATGTTCGTACTGTTATGAGTACACGTTTCTTCAACCATCGCCCATAGGGAAACATCCTACTCTCCAAAGACTTCGTTCTTCGCTATAGTTCACACCCGGTGAAACCTAACTGCTCAAGTCCCAAAAACACGCGGTGCCTATGACATTCCGTAGGGTCATACTCAACACACATGAAGGCGACTGGATGCTCCATCGAATTGAAAAATTCATCAAGATTCTTTTTGGCGACGCTTGGCAACACGTTTGCATCGTACCATGCCCAGATATCATTGCGGTCTTGTTTCCCTACACTATATGCCCTGATATCGCGAGGAACCCCCCAGTCGGCGCGGTGAATATATGAAATACATTCCTTTTCCAGAGCCCTCTTCAGATTGTTCTTGCTGAACTCGGGCCTGAAACGACTGACAGGCGCATATCGGATATCTACCAAGGTCATAACTCCCGCCTTCTTGAGGGTATCAACAAAACTGTTGATACCTTTGCCCGAATAGCCGATCGTGTAGAAATCCGGGGTCACCGATGCACAGTGTTTCAAATTCCAATCAAGCTTACCTCGTTTCTGCTCATTCACAGCCTTTTCTGGCAACCTGAGTGTATCTACGGCCATCGAGAAAGCATCTCCTCGCTCAAGCTATTTTCCAGCGGATTATACCATTTTTGTCTTTTTCGCGCATAAGTCCGATATCTTTGTCCATCCGATGAACCCATTGATTGTTGGGCCATCTCTGCGGCAATCTAGCTTTCGTTCGTATTTCAGTCCAAGTCATCTGTTCACCAACTGCGGAAGCGAGCACCGTCTTAACGCGGTCACGAAACTCTTCATATGACATCGGGAGCAAGTCTCTTCTTGGTTTGTCCCAGTATGGAGACTTACACTTCGGACAAACTTTCGGCTCTCGGTTGTGGTCGCGCCGTAGCCACTCATGTCCACAACGTTCGCACTTATAGCCCATAACGGTGATAGGAACTCTGCCCACTAAGCTCCTTAGTCAATATATTACTAGCAAAGTATATACTTTCAAATCATATACGTCAAAGAGAACGCGTAGAAACAAGAAGCGTGGCAACCTCGCGCGAGGTTGCCACGCTTGCGGATTCTAAATCTGAACCCTATCTCTTCCCGTACATCTCCCGTAGCTGTTTCTTGAGGATTTTGCCCATCGGATTGCGGGGGAGTTCTTCACAGAAGATGACCGAGCGGGGTCTCTTGAAGCTGGCCAGGTTAATGCGGCAGTACTCCATCAGCTCTTCAGGAGTGCAGGTAGAGCCTTGCTTGAGCACCGCCACGCACATCGGCACTTCTCCCCACTCCTCGTCGGGAATACCGATGATGGCCACTTCCTCAATCTTGGGGTGAGCGTTCAGAACAATCTCCAGCTCCTCGGGAGAAATCCACTCCCCGGCCCGCTTAATCATATCGGTCGCCCGCCCGGCCAGGAAGATATAGCCTTCTTCATCCTGATAAGCCATATCGTTGGTGTGAATCCAGCCCTCTTTGTCGATGGTCTTGTCTGTCTTTTCTTTGTCTTTCCAGTAGCCGCTCATCACACGTGGGCCTCGAATCAGAATCTCGCCCACCTCACCCTGCTTCACCGTCTTGCCTTCCTCATCGACTATCTTGACCTCGACATCGGCCAGCGGCCTGCCGATGGAGGAAAGCCTCTTCAGCTTCTTCTCTTTCTCCTCCGGAGTTCCGGTAATATTATGGTCTTCGGCGGTCAGAGCGGTCACCGTCGAGGCCGTCTCGGTCTGCCCGAAGGCATTGATGAAGCCCACCCCGGGCAAGTTCTCGATTGCCTTCTTGATGACCTCGAGGGGCATCGGGGCGGCGCCGTAGGTGATGACCTTCAGGCTCTTCAGGTTATGCTTCTTGAAATTGGGGTGGTCGAGCAGCTGTTTCAGCATCGTGGGCACCATCATCGCCCGGCTCACCTTTTCTTTTTCCACCAGGGTCATCCACTCTTCGGCTTCGAATTGTCTCTCGATGACCAGGGTGCGCCCGCCGTAAATGGCGGACATCACCGCTTGGGTGCCGGCCACGTGATAAAGGGGCACGGTGAGAATGTTCTTTTCAGTAACCTCCGGGTCGGGCGGGCTGACGTTTTCCAGCACGTACATAGTGAAGCTGTTGTGGGTCAGCATTACGCCCTTAGGGAAGCCGGTGGTGCCGGCGGTATACATCAAAATAGTGGTCTCGTTCTCACCGATATCGGTGTAGATGTCATCGGGAGATGACCCGGCAATCAAGTCCTCGTAATAGAGCGTTCCCGGCTGCTTCTTATCCAGCGAGATGTAGTTTTTCACCGAGTTCAGGCTAGACTTAATCGAGTCGACCAAATCAAGGTAGCGGTCGCCGATAAAGATGGTGTTGGCTTCGGCGGTATTGAGCATATAAGGAAGCTCGTTGGCCTTAGCTCTGAAGTTCAAGGGAACGTAAATGCCGCCGATTCTAGCGATGGCAAAATATGCCTCGATACACTGGTTGGTGTTGACCTGCATCATCGCGATGCGGTCGCCTTTTTTCACGCCCAGCTTCAGCAAGGCATTGCCGAGCCGGTTGACCCGCTCGTTCAACTGACTGAAGGAAATTCTTTTGCCCTCAAAAACAATCGCCTCCTTGTCCGGGCATATCGCCGCGGAGATGGTAAGAAAATCGGAAGTATTCATCCTTTCGTTTGCCTCCCCCTGTGTTTTATTCAGTCTCCCAAACGTCTATAAATTTTACCCTGAAAGTCACCCTGATTTCAAGCCGATATCAGTAAAGCTTCGCGCGCAACGCCTTAAATCCCTCTTAATCTCCCTTTACAAAAGGGAGATACCTGGTTCGTCCCCCTTTGGCAAAGGGGGACTGAGGGGGATTTTCGGTTGATTTTCATAGTTTCGCGGACGATACCATGTAACCAAGTCTGGCCTCAAGCTCCAGCCCGCGCTCCAGGCTCAGGTCAAGCCCCCGGGTGACCGCCTGCTTAGCGTAACTCACCGCCCGCGGGTCATAAGCCTTGATTTTATCAGCCAGCCGTTGGACCGTCGGCAGCAGGTCTTTCCGAGTCACCACCCGGTTGACCAGCTTGATGCGGCGGGCTTCCTCGGCCTTAATCCAGCGGCCTGTCAGAAGCATATCCAGGGCGTGAGCCTGGCCCACCACCCGGGGCAGGGTCTGGCTGCCGCCAGCGGCCGTAATAATGCCCAGCCCCATCTCCGGGGTGCCGAACTGGGCGTCTTCCGAAGCCACCCTGATATCGCAGCAGAGGGACATCTCCACCCCATCGCCCAGCACATAGCCGTGGAGAGCGACGATGAACGGCTTATCGATGCCAAGCCAAAGCCCCCAGACATCGCGCTCCCAGCGCACCTGGCGGGCGACAATAGGCGAGGGCGCAGTGAGGAACTCGGTCAGGTCCGCTCCGGCGCAGAAAGCCTTCTCGCCGGACCCTTTCAATATCACCACCCTGACATCGTCGTCTTCCTTGATGGCGGAGAGTATCTGCCACAGCTCGTCCCTCATCCGTATGTTGTAGGCGTTTAAAGCCTGCGGGCGGTTAAGGGTAATGTAACCCACCCCGTCTTGCTTTTCGTAGATAATCGTGTCAAAATCAGCCATCTTGTTAAACAAAATCCAAATGCCAAAGCCCAAAGTTCAAATCAAGCTCAAATTTCAAATGACATCGAAGTAACTTTGACATTCAAGCATTTGGACTTGATTTGTCATTTGGATTTTGTAATTTGGCATTCTCGGCTATTTTCCTTTGAACTCCGGCTTCCGTTTCCCGAGGAATGCCTTGATTCCTTCCGTCCGGTCGGCCGTAGTGTGCAGCAGAAAATAGAGGTCCCCCTCCAGGCGCAGGCCCTGCTCGAGCGTCATATCCAACCCTTTGTTGACCGCCTCCTTTACGAATCGCAGGCTGATGGGCGCCTGAGCGGCCATCTTCTCAGCTAAAGCATTTGCCTCGGCGGCCAGCTTCTCGTGAGGCACGACCTTACTTACCAGTCCTATCTTGAAGGCTTCCTCAGCGTCTATTATTTCTCCGGTCAGGATGAGTTCTAGCGCCTTACCCTTGCCTACCAGGCGGGGCAGCCACTGGGTACCCCCGTTTACAGGAATAAGCCCAGAAGTTAGCTGGGGCAGCCCGAAGCGTGCCCGGTCTGAAGCCAGCCGAATATCGCAGGCCAGGGCCAATTCCAGTCCCTCCCCCAGCGCCTCCCCATTAATAGCGGCAATAACCGGCTTATCGATGCCCGCCACCGCCGCAGCAACGTTGCTTTTCGGCGTATCGCTGCCAGCACAGAACGCTTTATCCCCGGCGCCGGTAATTACGACGACGTAAACATCGTCATCCTGATGATTTATATGAGCGCAGACCTCTTCCATCTCCTGAGCAAGCTGCTGGTCGATGCTATTTTTTACCCGGGGGCGGTTGAGAGTAACGTAGGCAACATGGCCCTTTTTGGCATAAAGAACGGAGTTAGCAGGCAAGATTCTCTCCTATGACGGGAAATCAGATGAAAACCAAGTTATCTTAATCCTTCGGCTGAAGGACGTCAAGGCAAGTTGTTAGCACTTCCTGGATTCCCGCTTTCGCGGGAATGGACGCACTCACAAGCACCGCGTTGAAAAACAGTGTTTGGGACGAAAAGACGCCATTCCGTGCTTGACACGGAATCCAGAAAATCCACCATGGATGCTGGTGGGTTACGCGTAGTTTACACTGAGTGAAGCGAATGTGCTCCACCCACCTTACGGCTGCACCAGAAGTGGTTGCTTGAAGGCATCTCCCCTTGAAAAGTCTAGATTCCGTATGAGTTTACGAATCGGAAGGGAGACTGAGAGGGATTTTCGTCTACCCTCTTGACAAGCCATTTAATTTATGTTTTAATTCCTTTATTAATTTTATTTTTGATTTTCTGATTAATTATTTGAGGAGGTCATATGTTCAGGAAAGATCCCAACATCAACGAATCTCTGGAACGGACACTGGAAAGGCTGGAGAAAATAATGGAAAGGCTCGAAAAACGGTTGGATAAGCTCGAAGCGCCTACTAGTGAACCAGCCGGAAAAGCAGCCGGCACGGCAGAGGCGACACCTCCCCCACCCCACGGCCCCCACTTTGGTCCTGGGTTCCCTTTTGGCGATTTCCCCGGGCCCGAAGGGCTTGAAAGCAAGAGGACAACCAAAGAGTTCGAGATTAAAGATTTTACAGGCATTGAGGTGGGTGGAGCTTTCGAGGTTGAAATAGTCCGTGCCGATACATACAGCGTCAGCGTCAGCGCCGAGGAAGAGCTTTTCAGAAATCTCGAAGTTTCGAAGAAGGGTGACGAGTTAGAGATACGTCACAGCCGACATACCGGCTGGCGCGCTCAACTCTCCCGCCCCAGGGCAAAAATCACGCTGCCAGTCCTTGAGGAATTGCGGCTATCGGGTGCGACAAGGGGAACGATTACCGGATTCAACTCCTCGGAGGATTTCAGGCTGGAGCTTTCCGGCGCCAGCAAACTCGACGGTGATATTACCTGTGCTGATGCCGAGCTTGAGCTTTCCGGAGCAAGCCACCTGAGACTGACCGGCTCGGCCGAGGATATGATCCTCGAAGCCTCCGGCGCCAACCACGCGGAGCTGGGCGGTTTCTCTGCTCATGATGTGGCAGTCAGGCTGGGCGGCGCGAGCCACGTTGCTCTGAAGATGGATGGGAGGCTGGATGCCCGGCTCGGCGGCGTCTCCCATCTCAGCTACATCGGCAACCCGACAATGGGCAACATCCGCACCTCCGGCGCGGCACGGTTGAGCAGGGAGTGACGGGCATGTCATTACCCCGAAAAATAGCAGCTTGCGCCCGTCCGTCATTCCAGCCCCGTATCGCAGTACGGGGTAAACTCCGGCTGGAATCCAGTGGAGGGAACGTGGATTCTGGCCGGAGTTTACACTGAACGCAGTGAATGTGCCAGAATGACGCCTCCCTCACTGACTTATTGTTCACCTTCGTGATGCCATTGCAAAGGGCATAAGAGATTTTTTAGAGCTTAGATATTCGGATTTAGGATTTCGAGAAGCCGCAAATCTCCTTCAAACAGCATTCCGGGCAAAGCGGCGTGCGCTTGCAGACATTCTTACCCAGGCAGACGAGCAAGGCGTGGTATTCGTTGAAAAGCTGCACGTCGGCGGACAGGTTATCCATAAACAAGTCTTGATAGGCTGCGTAGGGGCGGGTTTCGAACCCGCCCGCCCTGCCCTCCGGCGATAATCCCACGCGGTAGATGATACGGCGGGTGTAAGCATCGATGACGAAGACCGGCTGGTTCGCCGCATAGAGAATGATGGAATCAGCCGTCTCCTCCCCAACGCCCCAAACCGCCAGCAACTCCCGCCTCAGTTCATCTGTGTCCATAGCAGATAGCTTTTCAATATCGTCCCCGCAGCACTCGCCCAGCCACTCCGCCAACGCCTTAAGTTTGGCGGCCTTGGCGTTGTAGTAGCCGGAGCTATAGATGAGTCTGGCTATTTTCTCCTGGCTCATCTCTCTGAGCGCCCGTGGCGAGAGCGCCTCGGCTGCTTTCAGATTAGCGATGGCCTTTTCCACGTTCGTCCACGCGGCGGACTGTGTCAGAATAGCGCCGACCATCACCTCGAACGGCGTCTCCCCCGGCCACCAATGCTGGGGGCCATAGGTATCAAAAAGACGCTGATATATATCTTGTAGTTTTTTGCTTGTTTCTTTCGTTTTCCCCACTAAGACCATATTAGCATAATTCCTAAATCCTATCCCTCTAGCCCCATTATTGTCAATGGAATGCCCTGGTGACTATAATAGTTAAAGGTAACACAGGCGTCCCCGCCTGTCGCAGGCCTGAGGCCTGCGCTACCAAGGAGGTGGTTATGGATTATGAGGGTCTTCTTGAACTGGTAAAACAAAGGCGGAGCTTCCGTAGATTCAAGCCCGAGCCTGTTCCTGATGAATATATTGTCAAGATTATAGAGGTAGCCCGCTGGGCGCCTTCGGGCGCTAACTCACAACCGTGGGAGTTCATCGTTATCAAGAAAGATGAGCTTAAATGGAGCATCGAGCAGCTCATCGAAGAACAGGCTGTCCTCACCCGTAAGATGGACATGGCCGGCCGCCCTGACCGGGCAGCAGCGGGCGCCGGCGCGGTATCTCTGGATGCCCCGGTGCTTATTATGCTCTGCGGAGACCCGAGAACCATAGAGAAGTTCCCTATATATACCCAGTATCAAAGAGGGCGGCAGGTTTTTGAATCCAGCCTGGCAACGGCTTTTATCTACATGCATCTGGCGGCCGCTTCACTCGGTCTCGGCTCCCGCTGGATTTCAGCCACCCGCAATTTCTACGTCCAGCACCTGACGAAGGTCATTCTGGGAATACCAAAAGAACTGGAGATATATGATACGATGGCGCTGGGCTATCCCGCTTCGGCACCAGCGCCGCGTTTTGTAAGAGCCAGGGAGGAGATGGTTCACTACGACTATTATGACCAGACCAGGCTGACTGCGGATGGAGACGTTCAGAAGGTTTTGGCGACCATTCGTGGCAGGTAGAAACAGCTGCTTCTCCGCAAAATCTTTGATGGGTCGAACGCCCCTCCAATATTGCCCGAGTAGGCCGGCTGTCCGAAAATTATCATTCCAGAGCCGTGGTACCACATGCTTCCCCGCCTGTGCGCAGGCAGGGAAGCATGTGGTATTTATTACGTACGGGCGGGTCTACGACCCGCCCTCCTCCGATTAGCAGAAAACAAAGAGCGAGGAGACCTTCGTCCCCTCGCTTCTGAACTCACTTACCACCAAACAGCCCGGATTCTACCGCTTGGTATACTGCGGCGCTTTGCGGGCGCGCTTCAGGCCTGGCTTCTTTCTCTCTTTGGCCCGGGCATCCCGCGTGAGCAAGCCCGCTTTTCGCAGCGGCAGCTTCAGATTTTCATCGGCCTCGACCAGAGCCCTGGCAATGCCATGAGCGATGGCGCCGCTCTGACCGGTGACGCCCCCGCCATTGACGTTGACCATAACGCTGTATTTAGCCTGGGTCTCGGTGACCACCAGCGGCTTGAGGATTGCGTCGCGGTGCACAAAACGGTTAAACCGCTCCTCGTAGGGCGTTCCGTTGACAATAATCGCCCCGTTGCCCGCCACCAGTCTGACCTGGGCTACTGCCGTCTTACGCCGGCCTGTACCATGATTGTAACTTTGTTTATCCATATTCCCTCTTAAATAAACTCTAAATTCTAAATTCTAATCTCTAAATACTAAACAAATCCAAGGGTCAAAATCCAAAGGTTCAAATGAAATCCAAATTAGTTAAATGTCAAACCCTTTGAGTCATTTGGATTTTGGTTTTTATTTGACATTTGAGCTTTGTAATTTGGTATTGTTTAGAGTTTAGTGCTTAGTATTTCCCTATTCCTCTTTCTTGGCCGCCACCGGGCCGGTTTGGGACTGATGGGGGTGAGCCTCGCCGACGTATATCTTGAGTTTCTTTAGCATCTGGTCGCCGAGCCGGTTGCGGGGCAGCATACCCTTGACGGCATGCTCGATGACCCGGGTCGGATGAGTCTCCATCAATGTCTCCAGATTAACGCTCTTGAAGCCGCCGGGGTAGCCGGAGTGGCGGTAATAGAGCTTCTGCTTGGCTTTATTGCCGGTAAACTGGATTTTTTCCGCATTGATGACCACGACATAATCACCCGTATCGAGATGACGGGAGAACATCGTCTTATGCTTACCCATCAGCAGGCCGGCTATCCGGGTAGACAATCTACCTAAAACCTGGTCTTTGGCATCGATGAGATGCCACTTCCGTTCGATTTCCGAAGCCTTAGCGCTATAAGTCTTTAACATACTTTATCCTCAAAAGGGTTTTCATAATTCACCCGCATCAGGCACAAGCCGCAGGCAGGGGCCATCGGCCAGGCCAGACCGGGCTGCTTTGCTTCCAGTATACTACAAAATTCGTTAACGCTCATCTTGCCCTGCCCCACCCTGAGCAGAGTGCCGATAGTATTCCGCACCTGGTGTATCAAAAAGGACTTAGCCACCATCTTGAAGGTGACCATCTCACCGTCCCGGCTCAATTCAGCCTGGTAAACCCGGCGCACCGTGGTCTTAAGCGCCGCCTCCTTGCTGTCATTAACGAAAGAGGCAAAGTCATGCTCGCCAACAAGCGCCCCGGCTGCCTGATTCATCGCCCCGGTATCCAGGTGCCCGCCCAACTGGTAGCAGAACCGCCCCATAATAGGCGAGCGCGTCAGGCTATTCAGGATATAGTAGTTATACTCACGGCTTACTGCCAGGCGCCTGATATTAAAGGAATCGGCCACCCGGTGCGCCGCCTTAATAGCGATATCCCTGGGCAAATAATAGTTCAGCCCCTTAACAAACGTCTCTAACGAGTGGCGGGAGCTTGTCCTAAAGCTGACCACCTGTGCTTTAGCATGCACCCCGGCATCGGTCCGGCTGGCCGTTATCACCCGCCTCTTCTCGCCGGTAAGCTTCTCTATCGCCGTTTCCAGCTCCAGTTGAACGGTCGGCAAACCGGCCTGCAGTTGAAAGCCGTGGTAGCGGGTGCCCTCATACTCTACAATCAGGACGACCTTCGTTGTCGTTGACTGATTAACCTCCGGCATCGTCTCCGGAATAACTTCAGTAGCCAGCATTATTTCACAAGCTCCAATTGAACCATAGGCGCCCCATCCCCCAACCGCCGCCCCAGCTTGATAATCCGGGTGTAGCCGCCGGGACGCTGGGCGTAGCGCTCAGCGAGTTCAGAAAAGACCTTCTCGACCACATTCTTGTCGTAGATAAAGGCGAGCGCCTGCCGCCTGGAATGGAGGTCGCCCTGCTTACCGAGGGTAATCATTTTCTCAGCCAGACCGCGAATGTCCTTGGCTTTCGTCTCTGTGGTAGTTATCTTCTCATAGCCGAGGAGGTCGGTCACCAGATTCCTTTTTAAGGCTTTCCGGTAATCGGACGTCTTGCCTGCTTTCCCTTCAGCAACTTTAAGACCCATATCTATTCCTCTTCTTCTTCGACTTCTTCTTCGGAGCTTTCAGCCAGAGTTAGCCCCAGCCCTGTCAGACGGTCGATTATCTCCTGCTTGGATTTTTGCCCGAAGTTGCGCAGCCCCATCAATTCTTTCTCTGTTTTACTCGCCAGGTCTCCCACGGTGGCGATGCCGCCCCGCCTCAGGCAATTCATCGTCCTTACGGAAAGGTTCAATTGCTCGACAGGCATATTGTACAATTCTTCGGACATCGCCGGCCGGCTCGGTTCTTTCTCTCCCGATACCTTGGATAGCCGGGTATAATTGGCAAACGGTGATAGCTGCTCCCGCAGAATTTCAGCGCCCCGACTGATTGCTTCAGCGGGGGAGATAGTCCCATCGGTCCATACCTCCAGATGGAGCCGCTCACGGCTGACTTCCTGGCCGGTATAAATCGGTTCGACTGTGAAATTTACCCTGCGTACCGGGCTAAAAATAGCATCCACCGGTATCACACCCACCGCTGCATTGTCGGTAGCTTCAGCTTCCCGGTAGCCCCGGGACAGCTCCACCTCGAACTCTGCGTAGATTTTAGCTTCCGGAGAATCCAGGGTAGCCAGGTAAAGGTCGGGATTAGTAATCTCAAAATCGGACGATGGCTTGATATCGGCGGCGGTAATCCGCCCCTCGCCCTCCGCCTCCAGGGTCAGTTTACCCGGTGAGCCGGAAAGCGGCTTGAGCCTGAGCGCCTTGATGTTCAGCAGAAACTCGGTGGCATCTTCCTTCACAAAAGGTATGGTCGAGAATTCATGCTGAATCCCGTCGATTTTGACGCGAGTCACCGCAGCTCCTTCAAGCTGGCTGAGCAGGACCCGCCTCATTGAATTACCTATAGTGACGCCGAAACCCTTTTCCAGCGGCTCAGCGACAAACCGCCCATAGTTATCTTTGCTTTCTACACACTCGGTCTTTGGCACTGTGAGGTGAGACAAAGTGCACCTCCTAGAATGTCTTCTTTTCTATCGAGAGTAGTACTCGACTATCGCCTTGCTATCGAATTCGGCGCCAATCTCATCCGGCGTGGGTAAAGAGATGGCTCGACCAACCAGATTCTGTCTATCCAGGGTCAACCAGCTAACGACAGACTTAGCCTCGATGCCTGCAAGCACCATCTTGAAATATTCGGACTTGGTGCTGCTTATCACCCAGCCGATTGAATCGCCTTCTTTAACCAGAATAGAGGGCACGCGGGCCTTGCGCCCGTTAACCAGAATATGCCCGTGCTGGACTAACTGCCGGGCCTGAGACCGGGAGTCAGCGAAGCCCAGCCTGTAGATGACATTATCCAGCCGCCTCTCCAATAATGCCAGCAGGTTCTCGCCGGTGATACCCGGCTGCTTCTCAGCTTGAGCAAAAACTCGTCTGAACTGTTTCTCCAGCAATCCATAGCTGTAGCGCAATTTTTGCTTCTCGATTAGCTGGAGCCCGCGGTCGGAAACCCGGCGCCGCCGCCCCCGAACACTGCCCCGGGTCTGCCTTTCCATAGCGCACTTGGGGGTCGCGCACCGGCCACCCTTGAGCACCAGTTTCACGCCGCAACGGCGGCATAATTTGCATGCTGATTCTATATATCTTGCCATTTCTCTCCCTACACCCGCCTCTTTTTTGGAGGCCGACAGCCTCCGTGAGGAATGGGGCTCACATCCGTAATGCTGGTAATATAAAGACCCGAACTCTGCAGAGAACGAATAGCCGCCTCACGTCCGCTGCCCGGTCCCTTGACAAAAACCCCTATCTGGCGCAAACCATGTTCCATCGCCTTTCGAGCCGCTTCGTGAGCCGCCAGCTGCGCCGCATAGGGCGTGCCTTTCCGGGAACCTTTAAATCCGGCTGTCCCCGAACTGCCCCAGGAAATAACATTCCCGCGCGGGTCAGTGAGGGTCACCATAGTATTATTAAAAGTGGAACTGACAAAGGCTTTCCCGACGGGAATTGCCTTGCGTTCTCTTTTTTTCCCCCTGGTTCGCTTCTCCTGAGTCGTCATCTATCTCCCCTTTTACCTTCTAGTATTAGATAAATCCGCCATTAATCTTCCCCTCTCCCTTGAGGGGAGAGAAAAATCATTGTTATTTCTTAGCCACACCGCGCTTCTTGCCGCGTCCGGCCACTGTCTGTCGGGAACCGCGCCGGGTGCGGGCATTAGTCCGCGTCCTCTGTCCTCTGACCGGCAGGTTGAAGCGATGCCGTGACCCCCGGTAGCTGCCGATTTCTATCAGCCGCTTGATGTTGACGTTAATTTCTTTCCGTAGCTCACCCTCGACGATATACTCTTTGTCGATAACCTCCCTGAGGCGGTTAATCTCCTCCTCAGTCAGTTCGTCCGTATCGACTTCCGGGTTAACGCCAACCTGAGCCAGAATTTTCTGACTCATTGTCGGGCCGATGCCATAGATATAGCGCAAGGCTACTCCGACATGCTTCTTCCCGGGCACCTCAACTCCACTTATACGTGCCATCCGCGTACCTCCTTATCCCTAGCCCTGTCTCTGCTTGTGCTTGGGGTTGGTGCAGATAACCCTGACCACCCCTCGCCGCCTGATAATCCGGCACTTTTCACATCTAACTTTAACTGAAGCCCTAACTTTCATAATACTTTCTCTCAAGCAGACTTTTCGATATTTCCTACTTAAATCGGTAAGTCACCCTACCCCGGGTCAAGTCATACGGTGAAAGCTCGACCAGCACTCTGTCACCGGGCAGGATTCTGATGTAATTCAATCTTATTTTACCCGATATATGAGCCAGCACCTTGTGCCCATTAGTCAACTCAACACGAAACATAGCGTTAGGTAACGCTTCTGTAACTACTCCCTCGACCTCGATTGTCTCCTTTTTGGGCATAAACTCCTTGATTATAAAGCAGTCAGTACCTCAAGCTTGCCGTCCGTGACGGCAACCGTATGTTCGAAGTGCGCCGAAAGGCTTCCATCCACGGTCAACACCGTCCAGTGGTTATCAGCCACCCTGGTGTGCCAATCACCGACATTCACCATCGGTTCCAGAGCGAGAGCCATGCCCCTTCTCAATAACGGCCCTTGCCCCGGCGTACCGAAGTTCGGGATTTGAGGGTCTTCATGCATCTCGCGCCCGATGCCGTGTCCCGTATACTCACGGACTATCGAATAGCCTCTCGATTCGGCATACTGCTGGATAGCGGCTGAAATATCTCCCAGCCTGCCCCCCGGTCGCCCGGCTCCGATGCCTGCCCTTAAGGCGCCTTCGGTAGTCTCGATAAGCCGTTTTGCCTCTTGACTGATTTGGCCCACGCCGACCGTTATCGCCGCATCGCCCTGAAAACCATCATAAATAGCCCCAAAATCGAGGGAGACAATGTCACCCTCCCGCAAAACCCGCTTCCCGGGAATGCCGTGCACTATCTCGTCATTCACGGAAACGCACAGGTTCGCCGGGTACCCGTGGTATCCCTTGAACGAGGGAGTCGCCCCAAGTTTCTTCAGCTCTTTAGCCGCAATCACGTCCAACTCCTCGGTCGTCATCCCCGGCTTTATTTTGGCCTTCAGCGTCTCCAGCACCGTTGCGACAATCCTGCCGGCTTGCCGCATAATCGCAATTTCCTCTTCGGACTTTATGATTATACCCATCTTATCTCGGTCTGACAAATTCACCTTTGAGAGCCTGCATTATTCTTTCCCTCACCTCGTCCACATCCCCCTCCCCGGCAACCTCAGTTAGCTTACCCGACCGAGTGTAATAGTCAATCAGGAGAGCCGTCTCGGCAAAATAAGTCACAAGTCTCTTTTTCACCGTCGCCTCGGTGTCATCAGGCCGCTGATACAACTCGCCGCCACAGCGGTCGCATTTGCCGGCAACCTTAGGCGGAGAGCTGACCTCGTGATACGGCGCCTGGCACTGGCGGCAAATCCAGCGTCCCCCGAGCCTCTTTAACAGCTCACCCTCAGACACTTTAATATATATCACCCTATCCAGGGTCTCCCCCTGCTCGGTCAGGGCTTTATCCAGCGCCTCGGCCTGCTTCAGGCTCCGTGGAAAGCCATCGAAGATTACCCCGCCCTTAGCATCCGGGGCAGAGATACGCTCCAGCACCATGCTTATCGTCACTTCGTCGGGAACAAGGGCACCCCTCTCCATATAGGATTTAGCCAATAGCCCTAACCTTGTCCCCTGAGCCTGGGCCTGCCGGAACAGGTCACCGGTGGCAAGATGAACCAGTTTCAGTTCTTCCGCCACTCTGGCTGCCTGAGTCCCTTTACCCGCTCCCGGAGCGCCCAAAAACACTATGTTCACTTCTTGTTAGTCTCCCGACTGAACCCGATTTATTTGATAAAACCTTCGTAGCGCCGCATCACCAACTGCGCTTCCATCTGCTTCATTGTATCCAGAACCACCCCGACCACGATTAACAATCCCAAGCTGGAGAGCTGGATTACCTGTACATTGGTAATTTGCCGGGCCAGAAATGGCACCACCGCTACAAAGGCGAGAAAGAGTGCGCCCGCCCAGGTAATCCGGCTGATAACCTGGTTAAAAAACTCGGATGTCTGCTTGCCGGGCCGAATACCGGGCACAAACCCGCCCTGCTTTTGCAGGGTGCCCGCCAGGTCTTGCTGCTGAAAAATGATGATGGTATAAAAGAACGAAAAACCGATTACAAGGGCAAAATAGAGACCCCAGTAGAAAAATCCCCGCGGCAGGGGAGCGCTGGGACTGAACCAGTCCATAATACTATTGGCAAAATTAGGGTCGTTGGCCGGCCCGGCAAAGTAGCTGGCCACCACGCCGGGGAAAAGCACCAGAGACATAGCGAAAATGAGGGGTATCATCCCGGTGGCGTTAACCCGCAGCGGAATGTGAGTCGCCCCTGATTGTCGGTACATTCGCTCGCCGCGAAATACGGTGCGGGCATACTGGACCGGAATCCGGCGGTGCGCCTCGGTAAAAATAACGATAAGCGCCACGGTAGCGATACTGATGACAAAATAAGCAATCAAACCGCCGATTTGACCCTGCTCCCCGAGCAGAAAACCGCCGCCCAGCAGTTCCCAATAGCCAGCCACGATACCGGCGAAGATTATTATCGATACGCCGTTACCGATACCGTACTCGGTAATCAGCTCACCCAGCCAGACCAGGAAAATGGTACCGGCCATCATAGATACAACCATCGCTATTGTGGGCAGAGCCGCGGCGCTTTCCACGACTCCCTGTCTTTGAAGCAAAACTAACTGCCCCCATCCCGAGAGACCCGCCATCGGTACGGTCGCCCAGTGAGTCAAAAGATTAATCTTATGCCGGCCTGCCTCGCCCTCCTGGGACCAGGCTTGCAGGGCGGGAATCACCGGCATTATCAGGGTCATGATTATCGAAGCGGTGATATAAGGGTAAACACCCATGGCGACAATGCTGAAATTTTTCATGGCGCCGCCGCTAAACATATCCAGCATGCCCAGCAGAGCATTCTGCTCGAACAGCGACTTGAGAGCCTCGGTCTGGACACCCGGTAGCGGCACATGAGCCACAAAACGGAAAATCACCAGGATGCCAAAAGTAAAGAGTATGCGCCGTCTCAAATCAGGTAAATGAAAGGCATCGAGCATCGCCTGAATCAGGCGAGGTCTAGTCTGACTCTGGCGCATACACCATCTCCTCCACGCTACCGCCGGCCGCCTCAATCTTAGCTTTGGCAGCAGTAGAGAATTTGTGAGCCTTCACCACCAGAGGGTGACTGATATCACCCGTCGCCAGAATCTTCACCGGCTGACGCAGAGATTTCACGAGGCCTGCGGATAACAACTTTTCCGGGGTGACTTCAGCCCCGGACTCAAAAACATTAAGCCCTGCCGTATTCACGACGCTGTATTCGGTCCTGAAAATATTAGTAAAGCCGCGCTTGGTCGGCAGCCGTTTGATAATCGGCAGCTGCCCGCCCTCGAAGCCGGGGCGTATTTTGTAGCCGGCCCTGGCTTTCTCCCCTTTACAACCGCGCCCGGAGTAAGTGCCGTGCCCGCTACCGTTGCCCCGCCCCACCCGCTTCGAGTTTTTCCGCGAGCCGGGCGCCGGAGACAATTCATTAAGCTTCATCAGCTTTTTCCTCCACCTTAACCAAATGCCTGACCTTATTAATCATACCCCGAAGCGAGGCAGAATCCTCGTGACTAACACTTTGATTTAGCCGGTGAAACCCAAGCGCCTTCAGCGTCCGCTTCTGGTCTTCCTTGTAACCAATGCCGCTCTTAACCCAGGTGATGTTCAGTTTAGCCATGAACTACCTCGCCGCCGGCAACGCTAACCGCCGGAGTCGCTTCCTTGATACCCTTCCGCCTGGCTAACTGCTGCTTGGGGTCTTTCAGACGGCTGAGAGCCAGTACGGTTGCTTTAGCCACATTAATACGGTTAGAACTACCCATAGATTTACTCAGGATATCCTTAATACCGGCCGCCTCGAGCACAGAGCGAACGCTACCGCCGGCAATGATACCGGTACCCGGCGCCGCCGGTTTGAGCAGCACCTCGGCAGCTCCGTACTTCACTTTGGTCTCATAAGGAATGGTTGTCCCGTTCAGGAACACCTCAATCAAATTCTTTTTGGCAATAGCATTAGCCTTGGTAATTGCCACAGGCACCTCATTGGCCTTGCCCAGACCGATGCCCACATGCCCGTTACCGTCTCCGACCACCACGAGGGCGCTGAAACTGAGCCGCTTGCCGCCTTGCATTACTTTGGCAACACGGTTAATGCCAATCAGCTTTTCAGTCAGGGATAGCTCTGAAGCATCTATTTTGCTTAAACGTTCCGGCATCTTTTAACCACAAACTCCTCTAGAATTTTAAACCGGCCTGGCGGGCAGCCTCAGCCAGCGCTTTGACCCGGCCGTGATACCGGAATCCGCCGCGGTCAAAAGCTACCTGCTTTATTCCCTGGCTCAAGGCTCGCTTGGCTACCAGGGCGCCGACCAGCTCTGATTTACCTGTTTTTGACTTACCCTCGGCTGCCTCTTTCACTTCTTTGTCCAAAGTCGAGGCGGCAACCAGGGTATGACCTCGCGTATCGTCGATTACCTGAGCAAAAACATGGTTCAGGCTGCGGAAAACGCTCAACCGAGGCGCATCGGCCACGCCCTTCACCTTGGCTCTGACGCGAAGATGTCTCCTCTGACGGGCTATTGTCGGATTATCTTTTGCCATTTATTTGCCACCTACTGCTTTACCCGCTTTACCGGGTTTCAAACGCACTGTCTCTCCGACGTATTTGATACCTTTACCTTTATAGTCATCGAGCGGACGGAGACCTCGTATCCTGGCCGCCATTTGCCCGACCACTTCCTTATCCACTCCGCTCACCTTGATACGGTTCGCCCCCTCAACATCGAGGGTCACGCCGGGCATCGGTACTACCTCTGGCAAATGGGTATAGCCGACACGGAGCACCACCTTATCACCCTGTTTTTCCACCCGGTAGCCGACACCCACCACCTCAAGAGACTTTTCATAGCCCTTGCTTACCCCTGCCACCATATTAGCCAGCAGGCTCCGTGTTAAACCATGCAGGGCGCGGTGAGACCGGCTATCGCTCGGCCGCGATACTACCAGCACGTTATCTTTCTGGGTAATGGCCATATCCGGATTAAAGGACCGGTTCAATTGCCCTTTCGGTCCTTTAACGGTGACCTCGCCCTCTTTGATGTTTACCGTTACGCCCGTTGGCACCGTAATCGGTAGGCGTCCTATTCTAGACACGAATGCCTCCCAAACAATCGCTTATAACACATAACATAATAGTTCTCCACCAATTCCCAGCCGCCAGGCCTGCTGCCCGGTCATTACCCCTTTCGAGGTAGACAGGATAGCCACACCCATTCCGGCGGCAATGCGGGGAATCTCTTTACGGCCGGCATATACCCTGAGCCCGGGCTTGCTAACCCGCTCCAGGCCGGAGACAGCCGGCTGGTTCTTCTCGATATATCTCAACTGAATTTTTATCGCCTGGGCGGTTTTTTCCTTGACCACCTCATAGCCGCTGATAAAGCCTTCCTCCTTAAGGATTTTGGCGATAGCCAGTTTCATCCTCGAGGCCGGCACCAGCACAGAATCGTGCCTTACCATGACCGCATTACGTATCCGGGTTAGCATATCAGCTACCGGGTCTGAGACTGCCACTATTTTCCCTCCACACTGTTATTAGCCACTTCCGCGCCCTGACCTCTTTCTATCCGTCTACCAGCTTGATTTTCTCACGCCGGGAATCTGCCCGGCCAGAGCCAGTTTGCGGAAGCAAATACGGCACAGCCCGAACTTACGGATATAAGCCCTGGGGCGGCCGCAGAGGTGGCACCGATTATGCTGCTGCACCTCATATTTGGCTGGACGTAACCATTTTGCTATTTCAGATTTTTTTGCCACGCTAACTCCATTCAGTCAGTTGCGAAGGGCATGCCTAATAGCTCCAAAAGGAGCCTGCCCTCTTCGTCAGTCTTAGCTGTAGTCACAATACAAACTTCTAGTCCCCGGATTTTATCTATCTTGTCATATTCGATTTCAGGGAAGTCAGTCTGCTCCCGGAAGGCCAGAGTATAGTTCCCCCGGCCGTCAAAAGAGTCCCTGGGGACTCCCTGAAACTCGCGGATGCGGCATAGAGCGGCATTTATCATTTTATCCATAAAAGCGTACATCCGCTCCCCGCGCAGGGTCACTTTCAACCCGATAGGCATCCCTGCCCTCAGCTTGAAATTGGCGATAGACCTCTTGGCACGGGTGGTTATCGGGTGTTGCCCGGTAATAGTAGTCAGGTCCTTTTCCGCCGCTTCCAAAGCCTTGGCGTTCGAAATCGCCTCGCCCACGCCGATATTAAGTACCACCTTTTCCAGACGCGGCACTTCCATAATATTCTTATAGCCGCCCCGTTCCATCAGCGCCCGGGCAACCTCATTCTTATACTTTTCTTTCAAGCGTGACATCTAGTCAATCACCTCATTACACGAACGGCACACCCGCGCTTTCTTACCGTCCCCCAGGACGCGGAAGCCGATACGGGTAGGCTTATTGCATTTACCACAGACAAGCATCACGTTAGAGACATCTATTGCCGCCTCGCGCTCGATTATCCCGGCCTGCCTGGCCTGCCCCGTCGCCCGGGCGTGCTTCTTGATGAAATTGACGCCCTCGACCAGCACCCGGTCGTCCTTGGGGTAGGCAAAACGCACCTTCCCCTTCTTTCCTTTGTCCTTGCCGGCGATAACCAGCACGTTGTCATTCTTTCTAATCTTCATCTTACAAGACCTCGGGCGCCAGAGAGATAATCTTGGTAAACTGCTTTTCTCTCATTTCCCTGGCTACCGGCCCAAAAATTCGGGTTCCCCTGGGGTTATTTTTATCGGTAATAATCACGGCCGCATTTTCATCGAACCGGATAGAAGAACCATCCGGCCGCCGGTAAGGCTCGACGGTACGAACGACAACCGCTCTGACCACCTCACCCTTCTTCACCGCTCCGCCGGGGATTGCCCGCTTGACCGAAGCCACAATCACATCCCCGACCCGGGCATATTTTCTGCCCGAGCCGCCCAGCAAACCGATGCACATTATCTGGCGGGCGCCGGTATTATCGGCCACTTTAAGTCTGGTATATTGCTGAATCATATTTCTTTATCCTGAAACAGATTTCAGGTAACTTCCTCCGGTCTAATCTCCACCACTTCTTTCTTAGTGATAATTTCCCCCACCCGCCACCGCTTCTCTTTGGAGAGGGGACGGGTTTCGATGATTCTAACCAGGTCGCCTTCCCGGCACTCGCTCTTTTCATCATGAGCTTTGAATTTGACCATTCTCTTAATGGCCTTCTTGTATAGCGGGTCGCGCTTGACCACTTCTACGCCTACGACAATGGTCTTAGTCATTTTGTTGCTCAACACGCGCCCGACACGAGTCTTACGATTTGTTCCCATAATTTAAGACCTACCTTATTCCTAGCTCCCGCTCCCTCAATACTGTACTGAGTTTAGCGATATTCTTCTTGACCTGCCGGATTTGGCGAATGTTGACCAACTGCCTGGTCGCCAGACGAAAGCGAAGATCGAACAGCTCTTTGCGAGCCGCCTCTTCCTGCTTTACCAACTCTTCAGAACTGAGACCTCGAATTTCTTCCGTTTTCACTCTGGACTAACTCCTGCCGTACTTTCGCTGACAGCAGCCAAGCTGACAGCTCTGGCGACGAACTTGGTGTCTATCGGGAGCTTGTTTGAAGCTAAACGCATGGCATCTTTAGCCACTTCCTCAGTCACGCCGGCCATTTCAAACAGTATTCTACCGGGTCTAACCACAGCTACCCAGTGGTCGGGAGCGCCTTTACCCGAACCCATACGCGTCTCGGCCGCTTTTTTAGTAACCGACTTATCCGGGAAAATGCGTATCCAGACATTGCCGCCACGCTTGACATGATGGGTAATGGCGCGGCGGGCCGCCTCAATCTGACGGGCGGTCAGCCAGGCAGCATCTAACGCCTGCAAACCGTAATCGCCAAAGATAACCGCGTTCCCCGAGTGAGCTGCTCCCCGGCGATGTCCCTTATGTGTTTTGCGGTATTTTACCCGCTTAGGTTGTAACATCGTTCTCCCTGATTCTCATTTCAGTCTTCTAAGCTGCCTCTTCTTTAGGCTCCGTTGATGTTTCTGCTTTAGTCCGTCTTCTCGTTGCCGGTTTGGCTGGCTTCTCCGCCGCAGCCTCAGCTACAGGCTCCGCTGGCGCGGCGGCCTTTGTGCGTCGCCTTGCCGCCGGACGAGCCGTTTTCTCCTCAACTGCCTCGGCGGCTGGCTTCTCTTCGGCTACCGTCTCTGCTGTGGCAGCAATCGTCCGGCGCCTCCTCGGCGCTGGCTTAACCGGCGCTTCTTCTGCTACCGGAGCAGGCGCAGCTTCGGCTGCCGCAACCGGCGCCTCTTCCATTTCTTTCGCCTCAACGGCTACCGCTGCAGCTATAGGTGCTTCGGCCACTGCCTCAGCCGGGGCCTCTTCAGCTTCCTTTGTCTTGAGTTCCGGCAGAATATCACCCTTGTAAATCCAGACCTTGACTCCTATCCGCCCCATGACGGTCTTCGCCTCGACAAACCCGTAATCGATATCCGCCCGCAGCGTGTGCAAAGGCACCTGACCCTCGTGCATAGTCAGCCGGCGGGCTATTTCAGCCCCACCCAGCCTGCCGGCGCAACTGACTCTCATTCCTTTTGCGCCGGCCTGCATAGTACGCATCATGGTTTGTTTCATCGCCCTGCGGTAAGCCACCCGGCGCTCCATTTGCTCGGCGATTTGTTTAGCCACCAGGTGAGCGTCAAGTTCGGGACGCTGAATCTCCTGGATATTTAATTGAACCTTTTTGCCGACCAGCTTTTCCAGAAAAGTCCTGGTTTCATCGACCCTCTGCCCGCCCCGCCCGATGACAATACCCGGCCGCGAGGTATGGATAGCTATCGACACCTTGTTCGCCTGGCGCTCGATTTCCACGAGCGAGATGGCCGCCTCGGCATACCTGGTCTGGACGCCATTACGCAGCTTCATATCTTCCTGCAGGAAATCAGCGTAATGTTTATCGGCATACCACTTGGCCTGCCAATCGCGTATCACGCCCAGTCTAAAACCTAAAGGATGAACCTTATGTCCCATTAACTCTCCTGCCCGGCCACAATAACCGTAATATGACTGGAACGCTTCAGGATAGGGCTGACTCTCCCCCGGGACCTGGCGCGGAACCTCTTCAAAGTCCTCGCCTCATCAGCGAATATCCTGACTACTCTTAAATTCTCCGCCGGCAACTGAAAGACATTCTCCGCATTAGCTGCCGCCGATTTTATCACCTTGGCTACTATCCGGGCTGATGGAGTAGGGGTAAAATTGAGTATCGTCAGAGCTTCGGCTACGCTCTTACCCCGTACCATATCGATAAGGAAACGCGCTTTCAGCGGCGTAATTCCCGTATTCTTAACTACTGCTCTGACTTCCATTCCTATTCCTTCTTAGTGCCGTGTCCCCGGAAAGTTCTCGTCGGGGCAAACTCACCCAGCTTATGGCCGACCATATTCTCGGTCACGAATACCGGAACATGCCGGCGGCCATCGTGCACGCCGATAGTCAGCCCGACCATCTCCGGCACTACGGTCGACCACCGTGACCAGGTCTTGATGACCGCCTTCTCACCGGAACGGTTGAGGGCAGCCACTTTCTTCATCAATCTTTCATCGAGGGCAGGGCCCTTTTTTGTTGACCTTGACATCGCTACTTACTCCGCCGAGATTTAACAATCAATTTATCAGAAGCCTTGGGCCGGCGCGTCTTATAGCCCAGCGCCGGTTTGCCCCAGGGCGTCTTGGGTCCGGGCATACCGATTGGGGTTCTACCTTCCCCACCGCCGTGCGGATGGTCCCGCGGCGTCATGGCTGACCCTCTTACAGTGGGTCGAATTCCCTGCCACCGTTTGCGGCCTGCTTTGCCTAACTTGATACCCTGATGGTCTATGTTACCCACCTGCCCGATTGTCGCCAGACAGGCGCTGTTAATCCGCCTTGTTTCGCCGGAAGGCAGCCTCACCAGAGCGTAATCGCCTTCTACGGCCACCGTTTGAGCCGCCAGTCCGGCGCTCCGCACCAGCTGTCCCCCCCGGCCCCGCTGCAGTTCGATGTTATGCACCATCGTGCCGGTTGGGATTAGCTTCAGAGGCAGAGCGTTCCCCGGTTTTATTTCGGCGTCATCGCCCACCTTTACCATATCATCGACATTCAGCCCGATAGGGGCAAGAATGTAACGCTTATCGCCATCGACATAGTAAATCAGGGCAATCCGCGCCGAGCGGTTCGGGTCGTACTCAATAGACGCCACCCGCCCCGGCACACCGGTCTTATCCCGCTTGAAATCAACCAAGCGGAAATTCCGCTTCGCCCCGCCCCCGCGGTGACGGACGGTTATCCTACCCTGGCTATTACGCCCGGCTCTCTTCCTGACCGGTAAGACAAGGGATTTTTCCGGACTACTCTTGGTAATTTCTTCAAAAGTCGCCCCGGTCATTCCCCGCCTGCCCGGCGATGTTGGACGGTATACCTTTACAGCCACTTTTTAATCCTAACTCCCGATTTTCTCAGTTTTTCTCAGGGAACCCGCGCTCGTTACGCGCCTTCAAAGAATTGTATCGTATCCCCCTGTTTAAGGGTAACAATCGCCTTCTTCCAGGGATGCGCGGGCAGCAACCGCCTGCCCAGCCGGCGTGTCTTGCCGGGTATTGTCACTACATTGACCCCGATGACCCCGACTTTGAACGCCGTTTCTACCGCCTGCTTAATCTGGGCCTTATTGGCCTCTTTGGCTACCTCGAAAGCATATTTGTTCTCCATCTGGAGAGCGGTTGACTTTTCAGTTATCAAAGGGCGCTTCAGCACGTCATACAGATGCATTGCCGCCCTCCTCTGATAGCGCTTTGCCCCACAATTTCTCGGCATCCCTTACCGCCGGCACTGTCATCAATAGCATTTTGTGGGACAAAATATCAACCACATTAAGTAAGCTGGCTGGCATAGTATTAACGCCGGGCAAGTTACGGGCTGATTTCACTACGGTCTCCTCCGGCTTATCTATCACAACCAGGGCCGTAGATGCCACATCCAGAGCCTTGAGAATCCCGGCCATTTCTTTAGTCTTCGGCTGCTCGAATTGCAGCCCATCCAGAATGACCAGTTCTTTATCTCTCAACTTGGCCGACAGGGCACACCTGAGGGCAAGCTGGCGCATTTTCTTAGGCATTGCCTGCCGGTAGTCCCTGGGCTTGGGACCAAAGAGAATCCCCCCGCCCGGACGCAAACCTGATTTAATACTGCCGGCGCGGGCATTACCCGTGCCCTTCTGACGGAAGAGCTTCCGGCTGCTGCCGGCCACCTCGCTGCGTGTCTTGGTGCTGGCCGTACCCTGACGGGCGTTCGCCTGCTGCCTTAACACGGCCTGATGCACGACCGCTTCATTAAACGGCACGCCGAACACGAGGTCGCTAATCTCGATATTATCGACCACTTTCCCGGCCTGATTATATACAGAAACCTGCACGCCTATTTCCCCTCGCCTGTTTTTCTTATCAAAAGGAGCCCGCTCTTGCCTCCGGGTACGGCGCCCTTAACTAGTAAAAGGTTACGCTCCACATCGGCCCCGCAGACTTCCAAACGCCTTACCGTGAGTTGGTCGCCGCCCATGCGCCCGGCCATACGTAGGCCCTTCCAGACGCGACCCGGGTAGGTAGTCGACCCGATCGCCCCGGGATGGCGGTGACGGTCGGACTGGCCATGAGTCTTGGGACCGCCCTTAAAACCGTGCCTTTTCACAACGCCGGCAAAACCCTTACTCTTAGATATCCCGGTAACATCGATTTTATCGCCTACCTTGAACAGGCTGACATCGAGCTTATCGCCGACTTTCGCCGTTTCTTTCTCATCGACCCGGATTTCCCGAAGATAGCGGAACTGCCCTAGCTCTTTTAGATGCCCTCGCTCAGCGGAGTTGAGCCGCTTAGCGGCGCCAAAACCGAGTTGCACGGCATTATACCCGTCCTTATCGGCGGTCTTCACCTGGATTACCGTGCACGGGCCGGCCTCGACAGCCGTGACTGCCTCCATTTTCCCGTCTTCTCTGAATAACTGGGTCATCCCCAGCTTCTTACCAATAATCCCTGCTACCATTTATTTCATAACCTTCTAACTTGTTACTTGTCGTTTGTTACTTATAGTTTGATATCTATCTCGACTCCGGAGGGCAGGTTCAGGCCGGTGAGAGCGTCTATCGTCTTGGAACTCGTCTCGATAATATAGATAAGACGCTTGTGGGTCCGGATTTCGAACTGCTCCTGTGAGTCCTTATCCTTGAACGTAGAGCGGATAACGCTGAACTTCTGAATCGTTGTCGGGAGGGGCACCGGCCCGGAAATAACGGCCCCGGTCCGCTCTACCGTCTCGACGATTTGTTCGGCGGCCTGGTCGACCAGCTTATGGTCGAAACCCTTTATCTTGATGCGAATCTTCTGTTTAGGCATGTCCTTTAGTACCTACTTTTTCTTGTTCTGTAATCTGAGCTACCAGGCCGGGTGGAACCGGTTCGTAATGGTCAAATTCCATAGAATGGGTCGCCCTGCCCTGAGTCGCCGACCTGAGGGCGGTCGTGTAGCCGAATGATTCGGCTAGCGGCAGTAAAGCGTGAATCGTCGACATTTCATCGTGCGTCTCGACAGACTCGACATGTGCCCGCCTCGAATTAAGGTCGCCGATGACATCGCCCAGGAACTGTCCCGGGGTCACAACCTCGAGTTTCATAATCGGCTCCAGCAGGATAGGCTTGGCTTTAGCCACACCCGCCTTAAGCGCCATCGAGCCTGCCATCTTAAAAGCCATCTCCGAAGAGTCGACTTCATGATAACTGCCGTCATAAAGAGAGACAGTGATATCGACCAGTGGGTAGTTAGCCAGCACGCCGGTCTCCATGGCTTCTTTGACACCAGCCTCGATCGACGGGATGAAGTTCCTGGGAATTGCAGTACCCCTGATTCTATTCTCAAACTGAAAACCGCTGCCCCGCTCACCAGGCTCAAGCTCAATCCAGACATGGCCGTACTGGCCGTGCCCGCCAGACTGGCGGATAAACCTGCCCTCCGCCTTAACCGGTGCGGTAATAGTCTCTTTGAAAGCGACCCGCGGCTTGCCCACCTTGGCTCCCACCTTGAACTCGCTGAGCAGACGGCTGACGATAACCTCCAGATGAAGCTCTCCCATCCCCGAGATGACCGTCTGTCCCGTCTCTTTGTTGTAAGTCACTTTGAAGGTGGGGTCTTCCTCAGTCAATTTGTGCAAGGCTTCCCCCAGCTTATCCTGGTCCTGGTTGGTTTTGGGTTCGATAGCCACGGCTATTACCGGCTCGGGGAAGCGGATAGATTCGAGAACCACTGGTTCGGAGGGGTCGCAGAGGGTATGTCCCGTGAAAGTATTCTTAAGTCCGAGAGTAGCTACGATAGACCCGGTATCGGCTCCGGTTAGCTCCTCCCGATGGTTAGCGTGCATCAAAAGCAACCGGCCGATGCGTTCTTTTTCACCCGTCGTGGAGTTGTAGACCTGCGCCCCCGCCTCAACCTTGCCGGAATATACCCTGAAGTAGACCAGCCTGCCCACGAAGGGGTCGGAGACCACCTTGAAGGCAAGCGCTGTAAAAGGCGCCTCATCATTGGCGGGACGGGTTACAGGAGTACCATCTCGGCTCACCGCCCGTACCGGAGGCATATCCACCGGCGAGGGCAGATAGGCGACGATGGCATCGAGCAAAAGCTGCATCCCTTTGTTCCTCAGTGAGGCGCCGCAAAGAACCGGCACCCCTTTATTAGCCACAGTGACTCTTCTCAAGCCGGCCTTTAATTCGGCAGCACTAATACTCTTTCCATCGAGATAGGCTGTCAAAAGCTGGTCGTCCAGTTCAGCGACTTTCTCAACCAGCTCCTTATGATATTCCTCACACTTTGCCCGCTCCGGCTCGGGGATTTCCACTTCCACCGGGTCGGCGCCGGCCTCACCGCTAAAACTCCAGGCCCGCTTCTCTATCAGGTCGATAACGCCCCGGTAAGTCTCTTCGCTACCCAGCGGCAATTGAATAATTAAAGGTTTAGCTTGCAGCCGTTCCACAATCATCGACACGGTACGGTTGAAGTTAGCCCCAATCCTGTCCATCTTATTAATGAAACAAATGCGGGAGACATGATATTTGTCCGCCTGCCGCCAAACCGTCTCAGACTGAGCCTCGACCCCCGAGACAGCATCGAAGACAACGACGCCTCCATCGAGGACCCTCAGGCTGCGCTCTACCTCGGCGGTAAAATCGACATGCCCCGGGGTATCGATAATATTGATGCGGTGGTCTTTCCAATAGCAGGTTGTGGCCGCAGCGGTAATAGTAATACCGCGCGCCTTTTCCTGCTCCATCCAGTCCATTACCGCCGTACCCTCGTGGACCTCGCCGACCTTATAAGTGCGGCCCGTGTAATATAATATGCGCTCGGTGACGGTCGTTTTGCCGGCATCGATGTGAGCGATGAAAGCGATATTTCTTATATCTTCGAGCGGGAAACTTCTCGGCACTGCCTTACCCCTTACCTCACGGTTAACTTCTTTTGTTTCTACTACCATCTTCCAAATCTCTGTCTAATTAACCTACCCCACCCCCTGAGATTCTTCGTCCCGACGAAGTCGGGACTCCAGAATGACATCGGGGCGGAAAGCCTACCATCTATAATGAGCAAAGGCCCGGTTCGCCTCGGCCATGCGGTGAGTATCTTCGCGCTTCTTTACCGTGGCTCCCTGCCCCTTAGCGGCGTCGCCAAGCTCCCCGGCCAGTTTTTCCACCATCGATTTACCCTGTCTGGCTCGCGCTGAAGCTATCAGCCAGCGTAAAGCCAGCGCCAGACCCCGCTCCGGGCGGATTTCCACAGGCACCTGGTATGTAGCGCCGCCGATGCGGCGTGATTTTACCTGCAGTTGAGGCGTGGCATTCCTGAGCGCCTGGGAAAAAATGGTCAACGCCGGCTGAGACTCTTTTTCTTCCATGGCGTTCAAAGCGCCGTAGACTATCTTTTCCGACTTGCCTTTTTTGCCATCCTTCATCAGTTTAGTAATCAACTGAGTAACGGTGACGCTATTATACTTGGCGTCAGCGATTATTTCCCTTTTAGTAGCTTGACTCCGCCTTGACATCCTATCTCCCTTCGGCTTCGCTCAGGGTAAACCTAAGCGCCCGCCGCAGCCTTAGCCCGTTTCGTGCCGTACAGACTGCGGCCCTGTTTGCGATTGTTTACGCCGGTAGCATCGAGAGCCCCCCGGATAATATGATAACGGACTCCCGGCAGGTCGGGCACCCGTCGCCCCTGAATGAGCACCACGGAGTGTTCCTGCAGTTCGTGACCTTCTCCCGGAATGTATGCCGTCACTTCCATGCCGTTAGTCAGCCTTACCCTGGCAATCTTACGCAAGGCCGAATTAGGTTTCTTCGGGGTCATCGTCTTTACCTGCACGCAAACGCCACGCTTCTGCGGATTACCCTTCATACTCTCCGACATCAGGTTCTTTTTAGCGTTATAGATAAAACGCAACGCCGGCGTTTTAGTCTTCTTCGTCATTCTTTTTCGGCCCTTACGGACCAGTTGATTCATTGTCGGCATATTCTTCTCTTACTCCACACAATTAAAATGGATGAGCTGAAGCTCATCCATTTTCACGCTGATAGACTGGACAGCACTCCAATCATAACTCAGCTTTTCTGAGCTACCGATGACAAATTAATAGCTTATCACAACTCAAATCGGCCTGTCAACACCACGGGAGGTGAATTTTTTGACAACCCGGAAGTAGAGACACGGCATGCCGTGTCTCTACGGACACCAAAGAAACCGGAAAGACATCTCCAAAAGGCACATCGTGGCACTGGCGGAGAGGCATGTGATGGCTTATCATACCACGGGTCATATATATACAAACAAATAGCTTCACTTTACTCTGAAGTTATGTTATAATAAATAGTGTAATGGACGCTATATTGTTCGGAGATAGAATCTCTAACAATACAGATATTGTGACAGTTACTTCCCCATCCCCTTTTCAAACTCAGATAAACAACCATCCTGCCACCTATCGCGCATTTTCGCATCAAAAACCGAGGAGGTCATAAGCTTCGCTATGCCCGAAGAAGAACAGTTAAGCGCTACGGCTACTGCAAATACAAATAACGGTAAGAACGGTAAGAATGGTAACGGATATACCGCCGCAGATATTCAGGTACTCGGCGGAAGAGAGGCCGTCCGCCGGCGCCCCGGTATGTACATCGGCAGCACCGACCAGCGCGGCTTGCACCATCTACTGTACGAAATCGCTTATAACAGCGTCGATGAAGCTATGGCCGGCTGCTGCACTAGAATCATTGTCACTATTCATAACGATAACTCGGTTACTGTCGAAGATAACGGCCGCGGTATTCCCGTCGAAGTGCACCCCACCACCAAGCTATCCGCCCTGGAAACGGTGATGACCGTCCTCCATGCCGGAGCCAAATTCGGCGGTAAGACCTATCAGGTCTCCGGCGGTTTGCACGGGGTCGGCGCCTCGGTAGTCAACGCCCTCTCCAGCTGGATGAGGGTTCAGGTCAGGCGGGATGGCAAGCTTTTCCAGCAGGAGTATAAACAGGGTGTGCCCAAGGCCAGGGTAAAAGATATCGGCGAAGCCGAAGGCACCGGCACCACGACCAGCTTCCTGGCCGATGAGACGATTTTTGGCGACGCCAAGTATGATTTCAAAACCATTAGTGAGCGTCTGCGGGAGATGGCTTACCTGAACAAAGGGCTGGAAATCGTCTTCAAGGATGAGAGAGAAGATGCCGAGAGAACCTATTATTTCGAGGGCGGCATTTCCAGCTTCGTCCACAGCCTCAACCGCAACCGGCTTGTCGTCCACCGCCAGCCCATCTATGTCTTTAAAGCAGCCGAGGTTACTCAGGTAGAAGCCGCCTTCCAGTATAATGACGGTTTTGCCGAGACTATCTTCAGCTTTGCCAACTGCATCAATACCGCCGATGGCGGCAGCCACCTGACCGGTTTCCGTACGGCTCTGACCCGCGTTATCAATGACTCCGCCCGTAAGAACAAGCTCATCAAAGAGGATGACCCTAACGTAACCGGAGAGGACGTTAGAGAAGGTCTGACCGCCATCATCAGCGTTAAACTCCCCGAACCCCAGTTCGAGGGGCAGACCAAAGGCAAGCTGGGCAACCCTGAGATTAAGGGGATTGTCGAGAGCGCCGTTGGCGATGGGTTAGCCCTCTATTTCGAGGAGCATCCTGATGATTTAAGAAGGGTCGTCGATAAGTGTCTGCTGGCAGCTCGAGCCAGAGAAGCCGCCCGCAAAGCCCGCGAGTTGATTGTCAAAAAGAACAGCCTCTTTTCCGCCACGCTGCCGGGCAAACTGGCTGACTGCTCGGAAAAAGAGCCTTCTCTGTGCGAACTTTATCTTGTTGAGGGTGAATCCGCCGGCGGCTCCGCCAAGCAGGGCCGTAACCCCCGCTTCCAGGCAATATTACCGATGAAGGGTAAAATTCTTAATGTGGAAAAGGCCGCCTCTGACAAGATGCTCTCCCATGAAACAATACGGGACCTCATTACTGCTCTGGGGGCTGGCATCGACGACGACCTCGACCTGGCGCGGCTCCGCTATCACCGGGTTATCCTGATGTCGGATGCCGATGTCGATGGCTCCCATATTCGCACCCTGCTGCTCACCTTTTTCTTCCGCCATATGGCCAAGCTAATAAACGCCGGCCACCTGTACATCGCCCAGCCGCCCCTCTACCGCGTCAAGAACGCCAAGCAGGAGCACTGGGCCTATTCTGAAAAGGAAAAGGATGAAGCCCTGCAAAAATTCAAAGGGGCCAGGGGTGTGGAGGTCCAGCGCTATAAGGGCTTAGGCGAGATGAGCGCCGAGCAGCTCTGGGAGACCACCATGAATCCGGCCACCCGCACCCTGCTCACGGTCAATGTAAGCGACACCATCGAGGCCGATAAAACCTTCAGCATGCTGATGGGTGATGAAGTGCCGCCCCGCAAAGCCTATATCATGGCCCACGCCAAGAACGTCCAGAATTTGGATGTGTAGAAGGGGCATGGCCCTGTCACCTTTCTCTCAAATAAGGGATTGGGCAGCTGACTCTGCGGAAGCCATATCTCCCAAAAGACGCTACGCAACTTTTTCAAGAGCAAAGGAATTAATTTCCGGACTACCGGGGAAGAGATGAATAACGAAATCGTACCTTATGAAAATGAAATAATATTTTATACCACGCCGGACGGGAAAGTCATCATAGAAGTACTGTTCCAAGATGAAACATTTTGGATGACCATCAACCGCATGGCAGAGTTATTTGGAACCACAAAACAAGCAATAAGCCAACATCTGCAGAACATTTTCGAGACTGGAGAATTGAAACGGGAGGCAACTGTCAAGGAAATGTTGACAGTTCAACTTGAAGGGGATAGGAAGGTATCCCGCAACCTTGACTATTTCAACCTTGACGCAATCATCGCCGTAGGCTACCGCGTGAATAGCCGCCAGGCTACCCAGTTCCGTATCTGGGCAACTAACACTTTGAGAGAGTTCATGGTCAAAGGCTTTGTACTGGATGATGAACGTCTCAAGCAGGGGAAACGCTTCGGCAAGGATTACTTCGATGAATTACTGGAGCGGATTCGCGAAATCCGCGCTAGTGAACGCCGTTTTTATCTCAAGATAACCGATATTTACGAACAGTGTAGCATCGATTACAACCGTGAAGCAGAAATAACTCAAACCTTTTTCAAAACTGTTCAGAATAAATTACATTGGGCAATTACGGGGAAAACAGCCGCGGAACTTATTGCCGAAAGGGCAAGTGCGAATAAGCCCCATATGGGATTACAAACTTGGAAGAATGCCCCGCATGGCAAGATTATGAAATCCGACGTGAGCGTAGCGAAGAACTATCTTGCGGAGAAAGAGATAAAGGAACTGGAGCGGATTGTCTCCATGTACCTAGACTATGCTGAAAATCAGGCTGCCCGACAAATCGCGATGAAAATGACAGACTGGGTTAAGAGGCTTGATGCCTTTCTGAAATTCAACGAATATCAAATACTCGACGATGCAGGGCACGTTTCCCACGAGGTCGCTGTCAAATTGGCTGAGGAAGAATATGGCAAGTTTCGTGTGATTCAGGATAGGAATTACGAGAATGATTTCGAGAGGGAAGCGAAGAAAATTATCGATTCGCACAAGTCTGGAAGGAAAAAGGTATGAAGCTTCAGGTAAGTGTTAAAAACTGTTTTACCTGCTATGAACGGTAGATGTTGTTAAACCTCACCTCAAATACAGCCGATTCTCTTTGATATACTCCGCTACCGCCTCAGGAACCAGGTGACGGATGGATAAGCCCTCAGCAACGCGCTGCCTGATTTCCGTGGCGCTGATATCCAGCGCCGGCTTTTCCAGGACTATCAATCTCTCGGATATGCCGGGCACGGACACTTCAAGAGCGTCTTTGTCCGGCAAGGGATAGCCAGGCCTGGGCACAGCTACCAGGCGGCCAATCTGAATTATCCGGGCCGGCTCCCTCCAGCGGGGAAACTGTGCCAGGCTATCCCAGCCGAGAATAAAGAATAGCTCGTTCTCTACGCCAAGCTTCCCATGCAGCTCGTTAATGGTGTCGACGGTATAGGAAAGTCCGGGCCGTTCCATCTCAATGGTAGACAGCTTGAAATAGGGATAAGGGGCAATCGCCAGGCGCACCATCTCCACCCGGTGCTCGGCCGGCAAAATCGAGCCGCCCTTCATCGGCGTCCGGGCGGCCGGCACGAAATAGACCTCGGCCAGGTCCAGCTTAGCCCTGGCTGCCTCGGCTATCTTCAGATGGCCATTATGAATCGGGTCGAATGTGCCCCCGAACACGCCTATCTTCATAATTGCACAGCCCTCTTTTCTCTCCCCTCAAAGGCCTGCTGTAAATGAAGAATGCTATCGAGAGCGGTCATGCTGGAGTCCCGACCTGTCGGGACGAAGCATCTCAGGGAAGGGAGGGGGAATTGACCTGAGTTTACCTCCGCCACCCTGAGATTCTTCGTCGTCCCGATTTCATCGGGACTCCTCCAGAATGACACCCCAATTACATGCCTCTTAATGTGCATCACACTTCCCTCAAGGGAGAGGAGTCATCTAGAAGTCTCTGCTGTCCTTCACCGGCTACCACTCCCACTCATAGTTACCGCAACGGATTTTATCGCCCGGCTTAACTCCGGCGGCTTGTAGCGCCCGGCTGAGTCTCAGCCTGCCCATCTGCTTCTGAAGCTGGCGGCGCACCTCGGGGTCGCTCACATCCACCCTGGCGACAATCCGCTCCAGTTCAGGCGAATTTACGACGAAGACATCCCCTTCCTTACGCACCCTGGCGCCGGCGCCCCTGGGCTGAGGACGGAAGACCGCCTTCGGCATTTCTCTTGCTTTTACCTCGGCCGCCAGTCGGTCCAGCACCCTGTCTGTTTCAGCTATCAGTTCCTTAAGTCCGTTTCCTTCCGCTGCCGAAATAAACATTACCGGCGTCCCCGCTGACCTGAAAGCAGCTCTAATCTCAGCCAACTTCGCCTGCACCTGAGGCAAGTCAATCTTGTTGACCGCCACCAGTTGCGGCTTTTGCGCCAGGGCCGCATCATATAAGTAAAGCTCCGTATTCACCTTAAACACATCCTCGACTGGAGATGCCGAGCTCCCGTCTACCAGGTGAATCAACATTTTGGTGCGGACGGCATGGCGCAGGAAATCATGCCCCAGCCCCTTGCCCAGATGTGCCCCTTCGATTAACCCCGGAATCTCGGCAATGACGAATCTCTTCGAGTCTTTCTCCACCACCCCCAGCACCGGTTCGAGCGTAGTGAAGGGATAATCGGCTATCTTGGGTTTGGCGGCTGAAACTGCGGACAATAGAGTAGATTTACCCGCATTGGGGAAGCCGATGATACCGACATCAGCAATCAGCCTCAACTCAAGTATCAGGTCGAGTTCTACCCCAGACTCGCCTTTCTGCGCAATCCTTGGCGCCTGGTTCGTCGACGAAACGTAGTGGGTGTTGCCCCACCCCCCTCTACCACCCCTGACGAGCACCACCGGCTTTCCTGGCTCCTGGCAATCGGCTAGTAGGGCATCTTCTTTAGGTTTGCTCTTATCTAAGGCTATCGTCCCTACCGGCACTTTTATTACCAGGTCCTGCCCGTTCTTACCGTGCTGCTTTTTAGCCCTACCGTTGCCTCCCCTCTCCGCCGAATACAGCTTGTCTTTCTTGAACATGCGCAGGCTGGTCATGCTAGGGTCGGCTTCGATAACTACGGCCCCCCCGTTTCCCCCGTCTCCGCCATCGGGACCGCCGTAGGGCACGTGCGCCTCTCTCCGAAAGCTCACCGCTCCATCTCCGCCCTCCCCTGACTTAACCCGTATTTCTACCTTATCGAACATTATTATGGTACTCTTAATTCTTTTATTTTAGAGTAAGTTTACCTTAATCATAATAGGAATACCAGCAAGCCAATTAAGGCTGAAACAAAAAAGGGACGGCTAAAGCAGAGGGAAACTGAGATAGGTCCTCCGGAGGTTATCAAATAAGGGAGGGGTTTGTTAAAAAACTGAGGGCGGGTATTTAAGACTTGAGAGAGTTGAGCCGTAAGACGCTATACGAAGGCCGGCTGACTTTCAAAAGGTATTCGCCCTGACGGGCAGGCGGTTGATGACAGCGCGGCTGGCTTTTTGATAACTACGGAATCTTTTGAAGGACTATTTTTTCCCCAGCCCGTCCAGTTTCAACTGCTCGATTAACATCCGGTAGAGGGCGTCCGGGAAGTCCCCCAGCCCGCCGCTCAGTATCTTGTAATTCAGTCCCGCATAGGCTTCCATGTGCTCTCCCCAGAGCAGGTGTACCGCGTTGATGCCTTTCTTTTTCAAAATATGCGTGGCATCCGCCGGGCCGAACTCAACATTGTGCTCGCCGTCTGTCAGGTGGATGATGAGACCGCCCTTTTTCAGGGTTTCGGCAACGGCTACCAGGGCTACCCCGCTGGGGGTATTGCCCTCGGGCCGGCAGCCGTGAGTCACTACGCCGTCGTTCAGGCGGGTGATGGCTATCTCGGAGCTGCACTGCGCGTAAGACCATATCTGGCATTTGACGACGTTCGCCAGAGAGGCGGCGGCCACGATTACCTCTTCAGCCTCATCGCCACTCATGCTCCCGCTCATATCCACCAGTATGGCGGACTCGGGGAAACCTTCGGGGAAGCGGTACTTGAGCTTGAACATCCGCTGGTCGGTCTGCGAGCGGTGGAGTTTTGCCATGTCCAGTTTGCCGTAGTTCTCACCGCGCATAACCCGGGACTGCAGGCGCTTACGTATGTTGATAATCCGTTCCAGTCTCCGGCACAGTTCCGCATCCGGTTTTATCTGGATGGTTCTCATTTCTTTCTTGCGGGTGATTAAGAAGCCGCGGCTGGTAGTCTTGAAGCCGGCATTCTCAAACTGTTTGTAAATATCCTGCGTGATATCCTCGGTATCCGCCACCATCGCTTCTTCGATATCGTCCGCCAGCCTCTGGTCGATTGGCGCCGAATTGGAGTCCATCGGGGTGCTCAGTTCGTCTTTTTTCTGGTCGTTGGGGCCTTTCTGAGTCGGGCCTTCGATGTTTTCCGGCTCACCCTCTTCGGATTCAGGCGTCCCCAGTCCGCCTGCGGCCATACCGGGCAGTTCCGGAGGGTGCATCACCAGCTCTCTGACTACGCTCCACGATGACAAATACAGTTCCGACCTGATTCTGGTGCCGCTAAACCTGTCCATCGGCACCCTCAGCTTTTCAGTAAGCTCGACCAGTTCTTGCAGCGATTCCTGCATTGTTTCGACAAGTTCATAGGGGATTTCCATCATAATTTCAGTGTTTTTGATAAGGGCATACTCGACCCAAAGCTCCAGCAGGCTGTTCATCTGAGGGGGGCGCCGGTTGACCAGCGCTATTTCCATAGCCGATTCGTAGTAATCTCTGAGGTTCTCATTCGAGGTCAGCTTCTGGTCGATGACGATGTCCTCTCCGATGCTGACGAACGTCTTAAAGAGGGGGCGCTCGGCCATCGGCACCTTGTGGAGACAGCTTGCCCAGACGCCGGCCGTATTGATGGTGTGGTGGGCTACTTCATGCAGGGTGCGTCCTACCAATACATCGAGGTTCTCGGGCGGAATGGGGGCTTTCTTGAATAGGTCGCCGGCCGCAATCTGCACCACCTCTGTATCGCCATCGAAGCTGCTGGACGAGCCGTTGGTGAGGAATTTTACTTTGTAGCCGGCGGGCAGTCCCACCGCTCCGGCCACTTTCCTCAGCGACCTGAGAATGTAGGCGCCCTCGACCGCTTTCAGTGAACTCGAATTTACCCGCCAGTTTGAACTTCTGGCCGTTCTATGGGTACGGGTGGTAGTAGAACTCACAGTAGCACGTACTCCCCTTTACCTATTCTACCACCGGTACTACCCATTTGACCAGCAAAGTCAAACCGCATCAGGATTGACTCCAGCTTGTCCTTATCTATGGCTATCGAGTTTACTATCGCTGCCTGCATGGACAGGTTGGCCTGCATCAACTCGGCCATCATCAAAGTCCGGCGTGTCGAGACGTGGATCGGGTCCTGGCCGTCATAGCGCAGTGAATTGATTAGCTCGATGAGCTGTGTTACCACCGGGCCGGCCAGGCCGGTGCGCATTTTAAGCAGGTCTATTTCCTCGTGCGGGGGCAGGTAACCCAGTTCAATGAAGTGGAATCTGTCCCGGAGCGCCTCATCCAGCGGGTCTACGCCGGTATACTCGAACCCCTCATTGAGGGTCGCCACGAAGACTACTCCCGGGGCAACTCTCACTTCCCCGATTTTATCGTGTATTATCATCCGGCTGTCATCCAGAATCGGGAATAGCTCCCCAAGGGCTTTCGGTGATTCGGGCCGGTTCAATTCCTCCAGGTGAATTAATGTGCTCGGCGTCCTGACCGCCTTGACGAAATTGGAGATGATGAATGTCGTCTGATTATCCAGGAATTCATCGTGCCCCATCAATTGCCCGGATTCCTGCAAGAGATTGATGGGGACCGGAACGTAGTCCATCTTGAATGTGGCGGCCAGCTGTCTGGTCAATTCCGATTTGCCCAGGCCGTGTTTTCCTCTGATGAGGATATTGACCGGGTGCTTCGACCTGGCGGCCATGATGGCCTCGACGAGCGCTTTGTTCTCCGTGGTGATAAAGAATGGTATCTTGGCGGGTATAGTCATTTGGCCTCTCTTTCTTTTCCACTGTCATTGCGAGGAGTCCCGATTTTATCGGGACGACGTGGCAATCTCGTAAATCACAAACCCCCGTTTATTAATGGACTACTGTACCTCAGCCTCTGCTGAAAGTAACACTACTCCCCTCTTGTTGAAAGGAAATTCGGAAATGTAGCCGGATAAGGTTGCATATCCGATTGGAGGAGTTGGCTAAATACTAACAAATGGGAGTGGGGGTTGTCAAAAAA
>JACPPR010000050.1 GCA_016190895.1 Chloroflexota bacterium
CCCACCTCAAGCTGCTTACTCTGACCGGTCTTCAGGTCTTTGATAAACAGCCTCTGGACGAAATCCTGCCCTTCGATTTTCTCAGTCTTATGTTCAAGGTAGATGGTCAAGTTTTTGGCATCGCCAAGCTTCTCAATCAGGATGGCATCACCGGTTAATCGGGTGAGTGAAACGAGGTCGACATGCTCGGCGATTTTCACCATATCCAGGGCTGCCTCGAGCGCCGAGTTGCCGCCCCCGACTACAGCCACCCTCTTCCCGGCAAAGAGCGGGCCATCACACACAGCGCAGTAGGTCACTCCCTTACCGGCATACTCCGCCTCACCGGGCACATTCAGCTTACGCGGGCTTTTCCCGGCAGCGAAGATGACCACTCTGGCCTGGTATTTTTCACCGGAGTCGGAAATTGCCTCGAAACCACCTTCAATCTTGTCCAGCCGGGAGATTTTTTCGCTGATTTTCTGCTCGATGGGATACTGGCTAATTTGAGTCTGGAATTTATCGATTAGCTCGGGAGCCTCGATAAATTGGTAGCCCAGATAGTTCTCTATGCCCATGGTAGTATTGAGCTGGCCGCCGATATCGCCGCTAACGAGCAGGGTGCTAACCCGTTTGCGGGCAGCATAAACACTGGCGGCGATGCCAGCCGGCCCACCGCCAATTATCAGCAAATCATACATGGCAGCCTCTCAAGACGAGACGAAGCGGAGTTTATTTAGCCAGGAGCTTATCTAACTGGGGCTGGTTAAAACCAATGACAATATCATTATCGATGGTGATAACAGGCACGCCCATCTGCCTTGTTTTCTCAACCATCTCCCTGGCTTTCTCCCTGTCCTGAGCCACATCGTATTCCGTATAGGGAATGCCTTTTTTCGAAAGATACTCTTTCGCTCTGTGACACCAGGGTCAGCCGGGAGCCGTATAAACAACTATCTTTTTATCAGCCACTCTATTACCTCCAATAGTATCATCTTATAACTATAATCTGAAGCTGTCAAAATTTCTTTCTACATGAACTGCCTGAACTTAGAAAACTTAAAACAAGTATAGCCAATCAAAAATATGGCTGAATATGACTTGAATCACATACCGGACAATGCCTTCAGTTGTAAACTGCTCTAAAAACCTAAAAAGCATAGACAATTCGGCCCGAATCCAATAGAATATATGTAAAATAAGATACAATATAACTTGCCCTACCGGAAATCGGCTAATCGATTTAGTTTAAGTTTGAGCGCCACCAGTTTTATGTCAAATAAATAACTACGGAGGTAGCCAGGAATGGCAACAGACCAGCAAAAAACTCTCGAGGCTCTGCGGATTGCCGTCCAGATGGAAATCGATGGCAAAGAATTCTATCTTAGGAGCAGCCAGAACACCAGCAACAAAATGGGCGAGAAGCTATTACGCTCCCTGTCCAAAGCTGAAGATGTTCACCGGCAGAAGTTTATCCAGATATATGAGTCTATCAGGGATAAGAATGCCTGGCCCAAGACTACCTTGAGAGCCAGCGCCGGCAAAGGTCTGAAAACTGTTTTCGCCACGGCGACCAAACGAATGGCATCCAGCACCAAACCGCAGGCTGGGGAGATTGACGCCGTACAGACCGCTATGAAGATGGAAAACAAGACTTTCGACTTTTACAAAGAACGCGAGTCGAAGGCTGCCGGGGAAACTGAAAGAAGCTTCTTCAGAACTATAGCTGCCGAAGAACGCGAGCACCATCTGGCGCTGCTGAATTACTATGAGTTTCTCGCCGACCCGACCGGATGGTTTATTAAGAGCGAACACCACTCTATAGACGGCGGCTAAACGGAAAGCCCGGAGCAGACCAGGTGAGCGCTATCCCGAAAAATATCTGTCAGGCGAGGAAATTATGGACGCTAAAGCCCTGTATAAACTGAGCTACGGTATGTATGTCGTCTGCTCGAAAAAAGGAAACAAATTCAACTGCCAGACGGCCAATACCGTCTTCCAGATAACCTCGGAGCCGCCGACAATTGCCGTAAGCATCAATAAGAACAACCTGACTCACGAATATATCGAAGAAAGCAAGGTTTTTACCGCCTCCGTGCTCTGCACGACTACACCGATATCATTCATCGGACGGTTCGGCTTCCGTTCCGGGAGGGATATCAACAAACTTGAAGGCGTCAAGTATAAGATTGGCAAGACCGGAGCGCCGGTGGTTCTCGATAACGCCGTAGCCTATCTTGAAGCCAAAGTAGCGAATCAGATAGATGTGGGCACACATACTATTTTTGTCGGTGACATTGTCGACGCCGAAATCGTCAGTGAAAAGGAGCTGTGTATGACCTATGACTTCTATCATCAGGTCAAACGAGGCACTACCCCGACCGCAGCGCCGACCTACATCGCCGAGAACCAGGAAACGAAGCAGACATGAGCAGATATAAGTGCAATGTGTGCGGCTATATTTACGACCCTCAGCTGGGGGACCCCGACAGCAATGTCGCCCCGGGAACGCCGTTTGAGCAGCTACCTGCCGATTGGGTCTGCCCCGTCTGCGGAGCCGCCAAGGAAGAATTCAAAAAAGTCGAGTAACAAGGATAGACTCGGATGAAGGCAAGAGAGATAAGGCCCGGCATTTACTGGGTTGGCGCTATCGATTGGGACAGGCGTTTGTTCGACGCTCTGATACCCCTCCCCGATGGCACCAGCTATAACTCATATCTAATTCAAGGCAGCGAAAAGACCATCCTTATCGAAACCGTCGATCCCACCATGCAGGATTTCTTGATGGACTATCTCGCCGACCTTGAGATAAAGAAGATAGATTACATTATTGCCAACCACGCCGAGCAAGACCACACCGGCACTCTCCCCGTTGTGCTGGCGAGATATCCCGAGGCAAAGATAGTCTGTACGCCCCGGTGTAAAGGGATGCTTATCGACCTGCTGATGATTCCGGAAGAGAAATTCACCCCGGTCGCCGATAAAGAAGTCCTCTCACTGGGCAACAAAACCCTGGAATTTGTCTATACCCCCTGGGTGCACTGGCCGGAGACGATGTGCACCTATGTGAGAGAAGATAAAATACTTTTCTCCTGTGATTTTTTTGGCTCTCACCTGGCGACTACCGACCTGTATGTTAAGGACCCCTGGCGAGTCGAGGAGGCGGCCAAGAGATACTATGCGGAAATTATGATGCCATACCGGACCATGATAGAGAGAAACTTACACAAGATAGAGGAATACGCTATCGATATGATTGCGACCAGCCACGGCCCGGTTTATGACAAACCGGAGCTGATTATGAGAGCCTATCATAGCTGGGTCTTCGATGAGCCAAGAAATGCCGTCGTGCTGCCCTACATCTCGATGCACGGCAGTACCCACAAGATGGTAGATTATCTTGTCGGAGCTTTGTCACAGAGAGGGGTAAAGGTAGAACGGTTCGACCTGGCGGTAACCGATATCGGTAAGCTGGCCATTTCCCTGGTCGACGCAGCGACGATTGTTATCGGCACGCCCACGGTATTGGCCGGTCCCCATCCGAATGTTGTTAGCGCCGTATTTCTGGCCAATGCCCTGAGACCCAAATTGAAATTCGCCTCGATTATCGGCTCTTACGGCTGGGGAGGCAGGACGGCTGAGATATTGACCGGTATGATACCCAACCTGAAGGTGGAACTGCTTGAACCGGTCTTATGCAAAGGCTTGCCTAAAGAAGCTGACTTTGGAGCGCTGGATAAGCTAGCCGCTACTATCACTGAAAAACATATAGAATGCAATTTCAAATAGCTTAATCCCCCATTCCGTGCTTGACACGGAATCCAGGAAACCTTCCGTTCTCGTGTTGAAGGAACAACTCTGTCAGCATGCTGTTTCTCACAGGCAGGGATGCCTGTTCTACCAGGTACAGTGGTTTATTTCAATCGAAGCACAAAACAGCTAGACCGAGCGCCAGATGTGCAAAACAAAGCGAGACTGGATTATTGGGCGAGGAGGAATCCAGCCTCGCTGATAAAGTATCAGGTAAGTGCTACGGCTTATGCCTTGCCGATTCTGAACATCTTGGTACCACATACCGGGCAGACGCCCTGGGTAGCCGGTTTCTTGTTCTTCATGGTTATGGCTTTGGCGTTCTTGATTTCTCTCTTAGTCCGGCACTTTACACAATAGCCTTGCATCAGATTCACCTCCTTTCTAGTATTTTGAAATGGATAATAATTTATTCACGAGTGAATGTCAATAGCCTTCAGGCTCATTTTTGGCTCATTTTTGTAATATTTGAGCCATATCCATCACAAAATACCGGATACTGAGGGAAATCTCAGGCAAAAGAACCTCTGCGCCGAACTCAGCGGAGGGTACCGATAAACTCCTTGACCTGGTTATCCCACTCAGTGGAGGTGAAATCCACAGAGGTTTGTTTTCCATCGGCACAAGCGGTAATATCGACTCCACCACCTCCCCCCTCGAAGTAGGCGCAATCGGGGGACTGCTGCTTGACACTCAGCTTTAGCCCCTTGGGACCGAAGAAATCCACGGCCCGCTTGATTACCTCTTCGGGTTTCAGTTTGGTCTTAGCCTCTATGTTCAGCATTTTTCTCCTCCTCTGAAATTGGAATCACTCTAAAATAAATTATAACACAGTGACTCGTTGACCCGATGTTTTAAAATCATTGTGACCTGGCAACGTCTTTCTTGCCGTGGAACAGTTCACTGCCGGCGCCGGCATAAACTATCCGTTCGGCTACCGGCGTCGGTCTGGTAACTTTAGGCCAGGCATCTTCCTGGGGGTCCGCTCCCTGCCATGCCAGGCGAGAGGGTTTTTCGTCACGCATCTGAGGGTCTCGGCGAATATCGATGCTTTCCACATTATGGGAGAACTCAATCGGGATACCGTTAGGGTCATGAGCGTATATCGAGTGAATAAAACCGTGGTTAATCACATCAGAGACATCGAATTCAGCCGCTTCCAGCTTGTCTTTTAGCTCCCAGAGGTCGGCTTCCGATTCTACGCCGAACGAGACGTGGTCGAAAACAAAAGGCCCGGCCACAGGCCGACCGTGTTCCTTCTTAGCTACCGGTTGAGTGTTCGGCCATTCAAAGAAGGCAATTAAATCGCTTTCGGATATCTGAAAGAAATAGTGCCTGTAGCCCGGCCGCCCGAGACCGCCAACTAATCTCATCCCCAGCAGGTCCCTCCAGAACAAGATAGTCCGGTCCATATCCCCGGTGGCCATAGCCAGGTGATTTATCCCATTGAACTTTACCATACCTTCTTCCTCGGCCCGTATTTTCTTCAGAAATCAGGATACCCTTCCGGCTACACGGATAAATTTAGTAGCAGTATAGACGAATTTGAGATGACCGGTCTGTGATTTAGGTCACGAACTTATCTGAAGACCCTTGCCTAGAAAATGGCGCCATTCCACGAGGTGTCATTCCCCGGACAAGCCGGGGAATGACAAGACGGGGACATGTTCATCGTTCGCGGGTGGCGCCGCGCGCCATGGCAAATTGTTAAGAAATGTCCGTAGGGGCGACCCTTGAGAGCCTGCCCTGAGCGCAGTCGAACGGATCGCCCCAGCACCAAGCGGGCAGGGTCAAGCCCTGCCCCTACAAATCATTATGCGTGGTGACGATTCAATCGGCACGATAGATTGCGATGAAGAAGCAGCCAGGGGTGGACTAAATGGGGAGAAATAAACGCACAGTTGAATCTTTGGCGGCAGCCTGAGGAGAGCGGACAGGCTGCCGCCGGTAATATTCTGCTTTACTCAGCCGGTTTAACCACCCATTCTACTTTGATTTGGTCGGGCTTAAACCCCTTGAATGAGACTTTATCACCGGCTATCTCGATAGTTGCGCCCGAAGGAACCATAGTAAGAGTAGTCACGCTACCGCTGGTGCGCACCTTAATGGTTTGAGCAGCTACATCCAGGTCCAGATTTATCTTATCGGAAGGCAATCCTTGGAGAGATTTTCCTTCCATATCGATGGCTCCCAAAGCCAGGCCATCCAGTCTGACATTTGCACCCACGACTCCGCAGCCGCTCAGAAAGACAAACAGCCCTGCCAGTGCCATAAACAACAGGCCAATCGTGAGAGTTCGTTTCATGCTCATGCTATTTCCGTCCTTATTTCAGGTTAAGCAAGCACCACAGCCGCATAGATGGCAAAGACGACAATAGTTACCAACGCAATTGTGCCGACTGCAGCCGCCAGCCGTCGGCGGCCGACCTTATAACCCAGATAATCACCGAGCAACAGCACAACCAGCGTGATAATTATTATCTCGACGACTCTGATAGCAACCTGTAATTGAGACATTAATTTCCTCCGCTCCGTGTTTCGGCTAATCCTGGATAGGTAAGGAGTCCCGATTTTATCGGGACTCCTTACCTATCTTAATTTAATAGGGTCTACCAGATGAACCCATTGGGCGGGGCCGTACCACTGAAGTGGGACGGCGGTAGCGCATAAAGGATGGTACCTCCAACTCCGCATCGGTCTTGCCTTTGAGTAGTTTGGACATTTCCTTTTCAAAGGCATTTCCGGCCAGGGCGTCGTGGGTAGTGAAACCGGTTGCGATAAGGGTTAGCCGGACATCATTGCCCATATTCGGGTCAAGGACGACACCAAAGATAATGTTCGCCTCGGGGTCGACGGCCTGGCGGATAACCTCAGCCGCATCATTGACCTCGAACAGGCTGAGGTTGGTGCCGCCGGCGACATTGAAGAGGACACCCTTCGCGCCTTCGATGGAGACATCGAGCAGCGGGCTGGAGAGCGCTTCTCTGGCGGCATCTTTGGCCCGGTTCTGTCCGGAACCTCTACCGATAGACATCCAGGCCGGCCCGGCATCTTTCATAATCGCATTGACATCAGCAAAATCGAGATTGATTAATCCGGGCACGGTGACTACCTCGGCAATTGCCTGCACGCCGTGGAAGAGGACTTCGTCAGCCAGTCTGAAGGCATTCTCGACACTCGCCTTCTGGTCGACAAGCTCGAGCAGGCGGTCGTTAGGGATGATAATCAGCGTATCGACCTTGGTCACCAGGTCTTGAATGCCTTCCTCGGCAACCTGGTTGCGATGACTCCCTTCAAAAGCGAAGGGCTTAGTAACTACGGCGATGGTAAGAGCGCCGCTCTGCTTGGCCATTTGAGCCACCACCGGTATCGAGCCGGTGCCGGTGCCGCCGCCCATACCGGCGGTAACGAACACCATATCTGCGCCGGTGACAGCCTGCCGAATCTCATCGATGCTCTCTTCAGCGGCTTTGTGACCCATAAGATGATTACCGCCGGCGCCAAGGCCGCGAGTAATCCGCTCACCGAGCTGGATACGCATGGCTGCTTCAGCCACCGCCAGCGCCTGTGCATCTGTGTTCATGACGATGAATTCGACCCCGCGTATCTGTTCCCGTACCATGCGGGTCACGGCATTACTGCCGCCTCCACCCATACCAATTACTTTAATCTTTGCGCCACTAGGGACATAACTTGTTTTCGCCATTGTTCCTCCTTTTATCTATAAAAAACTTTTAACTAAAGAGCTTCAAAATCCGGGACACGAAGCTTGGGACGGGGCTTTTCGGACGCCAGGTCTGCACGCTACCTTCATTCCTCTGTTTCCACAGAAGAAGACCGACACCGGTAGCATAGGCCGGGTCATCGAGAGTATCGGCGACGCCGAACAGATTGTAGGGAACGCCGATTCTAACCGGAAGCCTGGTCACGTCGGCAGCCAGCTCGGCAATTCCGGGCAGGTTAGCTCCGCCGCCGGTCAGTACCAGACCTGAGGGAACAAGACGGGGATAGTCACTTTGGGGCAGCTCCAGCACTACCAGACGGAGGAGCTCCTCGATACGCATACGGATGATGTCTGAAAGGTCGCGGTAAGAAGCGCTGTGGCCGTCTGTGGTTATTGTCGTATCATTGCTGCCGCCATCATCGCCAGGCATCACATTACCATACTTTTTCTTCATTTGTTCAGCCAAATCGAAGGAAAGGTTCAGGCCGACAGAAATATCATGGGTAAGTTGATAGCCGGCGACGGGTAAGACAGAGGTATGATAGATGCTATTGTCTTTGAAGACGGCGATATCGGTAGTACCGCCACCGATATCGGCAATCATGACACCCTTTTCTTTTTCCTCATCGGTGAGGACGGCCTCGGCGCTAGCCAGTGGTTCCAGTACCAGGTCATCGATTTCGATACCGACGCCGCGGATACATTTGGTCAGGTTCTTTACCGAGGTTACCGCCGCGCTGATGATATGGGTCTCCACATCCAGCCGGAAGCCGTGCATACCAACCGGGTTCTTGACGCCCTCCTGTCCGTCTACGGCATAGGTGCGCGGGATAACGTGGAGCAGTTCCTGCTCGCTGGGTATTTGAACGCTGCGGGCCACATCGAGGACGCGTTTCAGGTCACTGGGGTGTACCATCCTGTCATTGCGAGTTATGGCAATGACGCCCCGGTTGTTCACCGAGCTGATATGTCTGCCGGTGATGCCGACATAGGCTGATTCCAGTTTGTAGCTGGCGCTTTGCTCAGCCTTCTTGACTGATTCACGGATGCACTGCTTGGCTTCTTCAAAATTGACCACCAAGCCTTTCTGCAAGCCTCGGGACGGCACTACGCCGACTCCCAGGATGCGCAGGGAGTTGTTGCCAACGGTATCGGCCATTATGGTACATACTTTAGTGGTACCGACATCTATGGCAGCTACCCTGTTCTTTTTTGTACTCACAATTTTTCCTCCTTACTTACTTTGGGATACGAGGGCTAGAATTTAGCCTCTCATTTCGCGGTAACGGACGTTCCATTTACTGCACAGGTTATTGATGAATGAATTGATTTCCCCACTGTTGCTCCTTCGAAGCTCGGCGAGAAAACCGTGCAGTAACTCACCGCCTGTCATCCCTGGAATAGGTTCCTCAGGCCCAGGTAGATTGACATAGATGATCTCGGTCATTTGCTTCTGATATTCTATCGACGAAGCCATGTGTTTACCCTCCTTTCTTTCGTTTTTTTTATTTCTCTATTTAATTTATTTATCGACCTTATTTATATTCGCTACTTTAACCTTGTATGGTCTAGCCTGTTGCCACAGGCGCTCCAGCTTCGGGCTTAGCCCCCCGAAATTGCGGAAGGTTTTTTCCAGTTGGGGAAACAGCACATCATCATATTCATAGACCGCATCGAAGGGTGCCAGCACCGGCACGGAGTCATCCTGAACCTGTTTTGACCAGTCCCGATTATCCTGCCCGTATATCAATATGCCTTCATCGGTTACCGACCAGACCACGCGCACTAACGGCTCATTGCCGAAAGACCGACACAGGACAACATCATTGTTGGACATGCGCGTCACCTTTTCTAAAAGATTTGCATTAATTTTTATAGCTGTCTTGAATAATAGTCAATTTTTCTGTCCTGATTGTCCTGAAAAACCTGTTGACAATGTCGGCATTGTCCATTATTATTCCGTCAGACAGACAGGGGGACATAAGAACATGGCAATGACGACAGATAGCCAGGGAATACCCCCCTACATCGGATGGGCAACCTGGAACCGGCTTCTCCGCCTGATGAAGACTTTCGTTCCCCCCAGGCTGGACCGCAGCTATTTCAACTCGCTCGGTTTCTCGGGCACACAGTACTCGCAGGCGGTCCGCGCCTTCCTCTTCCTCCGCCTGATGGACGAAAGCAAGAGGCCTACCGAAGCGCTCCGACAACTGGTTATGGGCACGGATGAGCAGCGGAAAACCACCTTCAAGACTGTAATCGAGAAAGCTTACCAGCCCTTCTTCGAGAACCCGGGACCGCAGAAGGCTACTCTTGGCGACCTGGTATCATTCCTGCGCAGCCAGGGGGCTAAGGGAGTGGTGGACAAGTGCGCTACCTTCTTTCTGGCCGCCGCCAAAGAAGCGGACGTTCCCCTCTCGCCTCAGCTGGCTGGTGAGTTCGGCCGTAAAACCGGGCGCAGAATCACCCGTAAGAAGGGTACGGATAAACGGACCGAGTCGGTAATAAGGCAAACCTCAGGACAAAACCCGGCGCTTCTGTCAGCCGGTGATATCGATTTGAGAGTGGTTTCTTATGTCGCCGAACTGCCGGAGGGGCAGCAGGAGAGGTGGATAAAAGCCTACATCAAAATTAGCCGGGCTCTAAAAGAAGACTGAAGCAGAGGGCTTGCTATTCCCCTGGTATCTCCCACTTTGGAAAGGGGATTGGGGTATTGCTGATGGTGTTCTCATCAAGGTGTTTTGGCGAGCACATCTCGCCAAAACACCTTAAAAACTTCTTCCTCTCCCACCGCGGTGGGAGAGGGCGGGGGTGGGGCAACCTTTTAGACGCGTATACGGAGTAGCCTTCTAGCGTCCTATCTTGCAAGTTTACTGAATAATAAGGGCTGTCCGGTAGCCGTCATTCCAGCGCAAGCTAGAATCCAGGAGGGGTGGTTGAATCTGGATTCTGGCCTTCGCCAGAATGACACAGACATTGGTCCGGTGTTTCGAATTATGCAACGTATTTCCGAGACAGAATACTAGCAAATAATGAATTTCCGCAGCACGGTGAACCACTACCCGCCAGGAGAATGTCTGGCATCCGAGCCCATAACTTGTTGCCAGCGAGCTTCCTGCTCTCTTCTCTTGTTCGCTTCCTTTTCCAGAAGCTCGATTCGCCCGGCCGCTTTCTGGTAATCTTGCCTGTATTGTTCAAGCTCGGCTTCCAGTTTTGGCAGCTTCTTCAGGCTGCCAAAAGCCTCGATGACCAGCTCTATCAGCCGGTCAAGGGATACTTCCTGAGGAAGTTTGGCGGCAGGCGCTTCTTTCTCAGCAGGTTTTTCATGTTCAGACGGCCCGCCTGCCGATGTCACCGGGGGGCGGGGGGCAGCCTGTGGAACCGCCGCTTGCCTTGTGGCGCGTCTGTCCCCGAGCTGACCACTCTGGATAAATCTGCGGCGGTGCAAATCGATAGCCTGCCGGCTGACGCCAAAGTGTTCAGCCACCGCCTGAGTGCTCTGGCCCTCCCGCAACATCTCCAGAACTCCATCTACATCGACAGTAGCTTTTCTTGCCATTATCACCCCTTCATCTATAGCAAGTATAGCCAGGTAAACTTTTAATGTCAAGTAAAAAGAGCCAGGGGTCGGCTGGCTCTTTTTACTTGCCTTTGGCCGATTTACCGCCAGGTTGCTACACCTTGAATAATTGCCATAAGACTGTTGCTGCGCCCACATAGGGCAGCACCCACAAGAAGACAAATGTCATCTGACTTCTGTTCATCTTACTTCCCTCCCAGGTCTTTCAGAGTCTTCTCGCCCTTGTACTGAGCCATCAATTGTACGAAGCGGAACACCTGCTTGGCCTTTCCCGATAGTGCGATTACTTTTTCCATTAGTTGCCTCCTTTAGCCTTCTTTATTTTATTGCGTATTTCTTATTTCTTGCCCTATTGTAAAGTATTGTTTGCGTATACGCAAGTATGTTTAAGGCAATTTATGGAAGTTCTGCAAAATTGCGCAAGTATCCCTGCCAATGACCCTATCATTATCGTAGAGTTACTTGCTTTTCCGCAATATTTCTTGCTAAATCACGGGTGGGCGCAAGTATTTGTCCGGTAACGACGGGCAGGGGCAGCAGGGTCTCGGGGAAAAAAGCGGGGCTTATTCTCAATAGAAAGAGATGGCATGTTAAATATCTTGCAGGCGCTACCGAGAAAAAGAACTAGTAATTAGTTGTGTAAATCCCTGTTCGTTAGAATCCCTTCTCCCTTGAGGGGAGAGGGTTAGAGCCTGCCCTGAGCTTGCCGAAGGGATGAGGGTGTGTCAAAAACCACTATCTTTGACCCACCTGTCGCCGCATTCTTTGACCCACCCAGGTGCTTAATGTTTTACCACTTTTAGCCTATGCTTTCAACACCTCCTTTCGCCGGTGCGGCGATAATCTTTCCCGGTAGCTATCGCC
>JACPPR010000049.1 GCA_016190895.1 Chloroflexota bacterium
CCCTTCCCTGAGATGCTTCGTCCCGACGAGTCGGGACTCCAGCATGACAACCCTCCAGACTTGGCATAAACCCACTCAAGCAACTTCGTATTCGTGAAAATTTAGGTCACTCATTATGCTTAAAAGAGATATGGTATAATGGCGGCAAATGCCTTTGGATACTAGGAGGCAGAAAATAACTCGCATCATATCGGGTAAGACAAGTGTCGAGGACGCCCCGCTCGATGTCAGCCTGCGGCCGCGGACCTTAGCCGAGTTCGAAGGGCAGGCCAGGGTCAAGGATAACTTGAGCATCGCTATCGCCGCCGCTAAAGGCAGGGGTGAAGCGCTCGACCATCTGCTTTTCTACGGGCCGCCCGGCCTGGGGAAGACGACCCTGGCTTACATCATCGCCGCCGAGATGGGGGTGAGCCTGCGGATAACCTCGGGCCCGGCTATCGAGCGCACCGGCGACCTGGCCGCCATCCTGACCAATCTGCACAGCCAGGACATACTATTTATAGATGAAATCCACCGCCTCAACCGGGCGGTGGAGGAAATATTGTACCCGGCTATGGAAGACTCGGCTCTCGACCTGGTTATCGGCAAGGGCCCGGGCGCCCGGAGTTTGAGACTGAACCTGCCCGCCTTTACACTCATCGGGGCAACCACCCGCTTTGCTTTGCTCAGCCCGCCGCTCCGGGACCGCTTCGGCGCCGTCTACCGTCTTGATTTCTACGACCAACCAGCTATCGAATCAATCCTGAAACGCTCCGCCAGCATTCTCGGCATTAAAGCCGAAGACGCCGGCATCCGGGAGATAGCCTGCCGGGCCAGAGGCACGCCCCGCGTGGCTAACCGGCTGCTCCGGCGGGTGAGAGACTATGCCCAGGTTGTGGCGGATGGCATCGCTACCAAGTCAGTGGCTATCGAGGCGCTGAACAAGCTAGAAGTCGACCAGCTAGGCCTGGATGAGATAGACAGGAAGGTATTGCATACTATCATCGAGAAGTTCGGGGGCGGGCCGGTGGGGCTGGAGACGATTGCGGCGTCTATCAGCGAGGATTCGGATACCATTATGGATGTCTATGAGCCGTTTCTGCTGCAACTGGGTTTCCTGGAGAGAACGCCTCGCGGCCGGCTGGCCACGCCGCTGGCTTACCAGCACCTCGGCATACCATATAATAATGGTAAGGACAAACTCCCTCCGCAGCCGACGCTGCTGTAGAAAGTTCAAAATCCAAAGTTCAAATCAAATCCAAATGCTTAAATGCAAGAAGGCATTTGTTATTTGACTCTTTGACATTTATTTGAGCTTTGAGCTTTGTCATTTGGATTTTTTGGGGTAACTTTTCCGGCTGGTATGCGTTATAACTAATGAAATGCGAAATCCACCTTGTCAAAGGGGGATACCTGGAACAAGGGGGCAACTGAACGGCATCTCCCTTTGAAAAAGGGAATTGAGTGGGATTTTGAAGAAGAAATTGCCCTTAGTCCCTCTTTACAAAAGAGGGATACCTGCAAAAAGAGTTGGCTGATAGCAGGCATCTTCCCTTGAAAAGGGGAGACAGGAGAGAGATTTAGCGGTACCTATTGACAAATAAATATTTTATGTTATGATATTAGGCAATCATGCCTGCTATCAGGCGGGTGAGGCGTGTGTCCATTATGAAGTCATATCCCGATTATATCGGGATGGATTAATAAGAAAGAAAGGTGGTGATGCTATTGAACCAAGCCCGTGCGGGGAGAGTCTTTAAGGCTCGCAAAACTGCTTGACAGAAAAAGAGTCTCCATATTCAAGAGAAGAGGAATATTCACCTCTAATATTTTTGGGTATGGGGACATAGATAAATGTCCTGACTAATTAATATGAGCAGGACATCCAGACCAATAGGAGGAAATTCAAAGGTCGATATGAAAAATAGTAAAATATCTAAAATACTTGGCGTAGGCTTAACCATCGCCATGCTGACCAGCCTGCTGGCCATAGCTACCCCGGCCTCAGCCGGGACGCTTTCCTGGTCAGAGGAATCGACTGATAAGCTCAGCGCCGACGCTACTTTGAACCAGCTTGTCTCGGGCAGCGACGTCAACAGGATAGCGGTAGAGGGGAGCACTATCTACGCCATTTCCAGTGCCGCAACAGCTAACCTGACCTTCAAGTCAACTAACGGCGGCAAGAGCTGGACGCGTTTGACCATCACCGGTCTCGCTGTTCCGGCGCTGGTGGCAGTTGCCCCGGGCGCTCCTGATACTTTAGTGGTCACCGGCGATGGCACCGAGGTCTATCTCTCCACCGATGGCGGCGTCACTTTCAACCTATTAGCCCTATCCACAACTCCGATGACCGCTATTAACGATGTCAAGATATCCTCGCTGACTGCCGGCACCCGGTATATCACTCTGGCCGGCACTGCTGGCGGCGTCGCCGACATCCAGTTCCTGCCCCTCGGCTCCCTGGTTTCAACCTGGACATCAGTGGCTAATGCCGGTGTCTCCGCCGATTCAGCCACCTGGGTGGCTAATGGTGGCGCCGCGCTTGGCCCAGCCAATGTCCGGGCTATTGCCTTTTCTCCCAACTTCGCTTCGGACAAAGTACTGACCGCGGTCACCACCAATGCTACCGCGACCAATTTTGAAGTGCTCAGCTTTGCCTCGAAGAAGATAAATGCAGCGGCTGGCTTCGTCAGCTACCCGGTGGCCCTTCTCGGCGCAGCCTCGACTAGCGCTGCAATCAGCCTGGCGCCGACCTACCTGGGCGCTGACGAAACGCTGCGCACCGCTTTCGTCGCTCTCTCGTCCGGCACTACCCCTGACGGCGGTAAATTAGCCCGCCTCGATAACACGTCCGTGAGAGACTTCGCTGCAGGGGTCGATTTCAGCAGCGTGGCCTTCAACGGGACCGACCTGGTGGCCGGCGCTGAAGCTAGCAACACCGTCTACTACTCGGCTAACCCGCTGGCGGCATTAGCCTCAGTAACCGTTTCCACCACCACTTCCTTCCAGAGACCGGGCGGCGCCGGCACTACGATGACGCAGGTTGCCTGGGCCGGCGCTAATGTCGTTGCCGGCACCACGGGCGCTACCAGCGCCTTTGCGGTCTCCAAAGATAAGGGCGCCACCTTCAACGATATCAGCATCTTCGATGGCGCTACGGCGGCAGTGATGACCAACCTGACCGATGTGGCGGTATCGAAGGATGGCTCTATCGTCTTCCTGGCCACCAATGATGGCGCCAACACCAGTATCTGGAAGAAGACCGCCGCCTGGGAGAGGATACTCACCCTGGCCGGGATGCTCGATATCATCATCCGGGCAGATACTGCCGGGAACATGACCAATCTCTACCTGGTCGAAAAGGCAACCACCAACCTGTGGCACAGCACCGACCAGGGTGAGAAAGCATGGTCGCTCAAGCCCAACTTGCTCGCCAATGCTGCTGACGTAGCGGTAGAGAGCGCTCAGGTTCTCTACGCTGTTTCCGCAGTCGGTAGAGTGTCCAAGACAACCAATGCCGGCTTCACCTGGGATGCCGAGGTAGCCACCGGTCTGGCGACCGGCGCAACCATCACCAGCGTCGCCAAAGACCAGATACTGGTCGGCGGCACCGACGGCACGATTGCCTGGTCGACCGATGGTAATGCTTCCTCGACCACCTGGGTATCCAAGACTGGCGCTGCCCTGCCCACTACTGGCTGGGGCGCCGGCCCGGTCCACCTGACGGCTGACAAACTATCCGCTGGCGGCTTCATTTATGCAGCCATCGACAGCGCCGATAAGAATGTCATCCGTTGGACAGTGGGCACCAGCACCTCATTCAGCGATATCATTACCCTTACTATCACTGGCAACGCCAAGGGCATTGCGCTGAACGATGGTGTCCTCTATGTCCTCAGCTTTAGCGCCACCGATAACCTCACCCGCTTTACCCGGCAGCTGAAGCCGAGCACAGCCGGCTCTTCTTCGCCAACGGGCGACTGGAGCACTCCGGTAACCACAGCTAACCGCTACACAAGTATGCCTAAGGCTCTCGTGGTGGGCGGCACCGGCAAGTTCTGGGCAATTAAGGTTCCTGTCCCTGCGGCTACCAACACGCTCGATAGCTTCACGGATACCACCTATAAGACGCCGGTAGTGCCGACAGCCCCGGCCGACCTGGCGGTGCCGACGACCAACCCGGTCACCGGCAGAGCTCAGGACCTGGCCTTCTCCTGGCCGCGTCTCGGTTCCCTGATTAGCGCTAATGGCTACCAAATTGAGATTGCCCTCGACAGCGCCTTCAATCAGGTAATCTTCACGGCCAACCCGACGCTTGGAAGCCTGCCTGCTACGACTGCGAACCCGGTAGTAATAATAATCGGTCCCGACCAGCCGGCAGGGCGTAACTATCCGTTCGCCCCCGGCACCACCTACTACTGGAGAGTCAAGGCAGTGACACCTCTGGAGAGCCCTGTTTCTGCAACGCGCAACTTCACCTTCTCCGCCCTCGTGGCTCCGTTCGCGATACAGGGACCGGCAGTCGGCGCGACCGATGTGCCGATTAAGCCCATCCTGAGCTGGACGCCTTACAAGGGCGCGCTCTGGTATGAGCTAACCGTCTCCGAGGACCCGACCTTCGCCATTCCGGAGTTCAGTCACAATGTCGGTACAGCCCCCGACCCGATTACCTTCTACGGGGTTACCGAAACCCTGAAATACAGCACGACCTACTACTGGAGGGTTAGAGGCGTCACCGCCGAACCCTTCGTAAAGGGTACTAAGGTGATAACTCCCGCCGGCCCCTGGCAGACGGGCGCATTCACCACAATGGCTGAACCCAAAGCGGCCGAACCAACAGTCATAGTCACGGAGAAGCCAGCCCCACCGCCGCAGATTATTACAGTAGAGAAACCTGTAATCGTGCCGGCGGCGCCGCAGGCGATTCCGAACTGGATGCTGTTAACAATCATCGTCATCGGTGCGGTACTGGTTATCGCCCTGATAGTCCTGATTGTCAGAACCCGCAAAGTAGCCTAAGCTAACCAAACGGTTTCGGACAATACCTGACCTGGGTTAAAAGAGGGGGGTCGCCAAAAGCGACCCCCTCTCCTTTTCTCACCCCTCCGAGCCCTTTGTGTGAGGATGTCCGAAAATGCTGAAGTCGTCATTCTAGTCGTTCCGAAGAGCGAAAGAACAAAAATCCCCCTTAGTCCCCCTTTACGAAAGGGGGATACCTGGAACAAGGGGGCAAACTATGCAGGCATCTCCCCCCGATGAAATCGGGGTCCCGATTCATCCCGATTTCATCGGGATCCATACGGATTCCGTATGAGTGTAACGAATCGGAAGGTTGAAGCCTGCACTGAACGAAGTTGGGCAACTAGGGTGAGGGTGTTATCATTGTATCCCCTCACCTTAGTCTGCACATCGATTGCCAGGCACGTCTAATCCTCTCCCGCAAGGGGAGAGGAAAGCATTTTCGTAGCAAATGACATCGTTCCTAAACACCCTCTGAGGCGCATCGGAATTGACTTGCCCTCGATGTAAGGCTACAATCTAACTATGAGACTGGAACGGAATGTTCGTGTGACGAGGTGCCCCGAGTGCTTATTTGCACTCAGTATTCTCATTTTCCTGATGTTATTCGTCAGTTGTACCAGTAACCCTCCGACACAAAGGACAACCCCCGAGCCGGGAGCGCCTACCCCGACACAACCTCAGCAGGGCAAGTCTCCATCACCGACGCCGTCAACATCGATACCATCACCAAAAGCAACCGTTCCATCTCTGAGGCAGTACCCCAAAGTAATCCTGGGCAAAGAGAACTGGCTCTACTATGGCGAACCTATGAACAGACTCGTTAATGAGGGGCTTCTGACGGATGCCCAAATCGACAAGGCCATCGATGAGCTGGTCTATATTAGTGACAGCCTGAAGGAGCGAGGGGTACATCTGTTATTTCTTCTGGTACCGGACAAACAGCTGATTTACCCGGAGTTTATGCCGGAAAAATACAATGATGTGACCGGCACACAGTTATCCTCCTACGAGCGGATGAGCCAGGCGTTGAGCGCGACAGACATCGATTTTATCGATACCAGGCCCATTTTGCTGGAAAAGAAGAGAGAGACAGGGTTCCGTCTCTACTATATGCGGGATAATAAATGGAACCAGTACGGCAATTTCCTGATGACCCAGGAGATTATGTCCCGCCTCGGCAAAAGTTTTCCGGTGCCGCAATACGAACTGACTTCAGTCGACACTTCTGCAACGAGAATCCTGACTGAGGAACTGGGAAATGACCTCAACCTTATGATGCAATCCCTTGTGTCCTGGTCTGAAAAAGGAGCGCCTGAGCCGGTTTATAGTGTTTCTGAGAAGGAAGGGGCGCCCGGTATTTTGTGGTATGGAGATTGCTTTGGCACTCCCATGACCGATTTCATACGGCAGAACTGGCCGAACAGCGTAACGTATGTTTCGCTGTGGAGTAACTACGGATTCCCGTTATCATTCCGGGAGGACCTGGAGCGCCGTTTGAACGGTGAGAAAATCGTAGTCATCGAGCTTGACGAACACTATCGCCAGGAACTGAGCCGGTCGCTGGTACCGGAACTGCCAAAAATCGACACCTCGTGGAGTCTCTACCGAAATTGGCAGGCAAATAGTTTTCTGAATGGATGGGCCCCCGCAGGCGAGTACGATGTCCGGGTCGCTGATGATAAGGTGCTGGTAACAGTAAATGACACGACTTCACCTCCGTCTTTCTATAGCGCTGAACCACTTGCCTTAGACCCTGCTAAAAAATACTACCTGGTAATCAAGATTACCTCACCCGATTTTACCGGTATGCTTGCCGACTTCTCCAAAACCTCAAAAGGGGAGTTTTCTTTCGACTGGTTACAAGGACGGCATATCTATAAAGGAGACAACACTATCATATTTGAATTTCCCCCCGACCAGGCGTATCTCAATTCCATAAGAAGCCTTCGCATCTATCTTGGAGACAAACCAGGGACATACGGCATTTCGGAGGCTGCCATCTACGCCAAGACTCGTTAGGAAAGCAGCGCCAGGATAAACAGAAAATGATTGTCTCTTTCTAGTAGTTCGGGTAATCTTAGTCAGATTGATATGATAGTCAGGATTAGCGCAGGTTAAATGTCATTCAGTACGATAACGTTTCTTTTCGGTTTCCTGGGCTTGTTCCTGGCTATATATCACGCTGTTCCCCGAAGATTCATAAAGACCCGTAACGTGTTTACCCTCCTGGCCAGCTACCTCTTCTATCTCTGGGGCGCACCCGGCTTCGTTCCTATTCTCCTCCTCTCAACAGTAGCCGATTATCTGCTCGGATTGCTCATAGCGACAACGAAGCATAAGAATCTGTTCTTATCTATTGCTGTCGGTCAGAATCTCGGATTACTTGTTTTGTTCAAGTACACCGGCTTTCTTCTTGGCGAAATTTCCAAGTTATTCACAGTCTTCGGCTTCGACTCCCTGGTCTGGACGCAGATTGCGCTTCCTTTAGGAATCTCGTTCTTCACCTTCCAGAAAATAAGCTACCTTGTCGACGTCTATCGAGGTACCAGTCCCCCGCAGCGAGACTTCATTGCTTTTGCCCTTTATGTGGCTCTCTTCCCAAAGCTTGTCGCCGGCCCGATAGTTCAGTACCACCAGATAGCCGACCAGTTTATAGCCAGGGAAGACACAATCCGGGGATTTTATGAAGGAGTGCTCCGCTTCTGCTACGGCTTGGGGAAAAAGGTACTCATTGCTGATACTATCGGGACAATCGCAGACAGGGTATTTCAGATACCACCCGCTGGTTTGACGATGCCTGTAGCCTGGCTCGGTATACTCTGCTACACCTTTCAGATTTATTTCGACTTCGCCGGTTATTCAGACATGGCAATAGGCGTAGGCCGCATGATAGGGTTCAACTTCCCTGAAAATTTTAACTTCCCTTACATCTCTTCCAGCATCCAGGAATTCTGGCGCAGATGGCATATGTCACTGACAGGCTGGCTGCGAAACTATCTGTATATCCCTCTCGGGGGCAACCGGGTCTCAAAGGTGAGAAATTATTTTAATCTGTGGATAGTCTTTCTCTTCACCGGTCTCTGGCACGGAGCAAACTGGACTTTCCTGTTCTGGGGCATTTTTCACGGTTCGTTGCTCACGATACAGAGATTAGTACCGTCAGCATTAACCGGGAGAATACCGAAGTTATTTGCGATTGCGGGAACTTTTATTCTTGTCTTAATAGGCTGGGTATTCTTTCGCTCCAATACAATCTCAGACGCTTTCGCTTATATCCTGACGCTGGGAGATTTCAGAACCTTTTTTTCAACTCAGGACATCCCTTTTCTTATCAACAACAAACAATGGGTCTTCCTGGGTTTAGCCGCCGTGTTCAGTTTTTGCCCCTACTGGACGGAGCGACTTAAATTTAACCAGAAGGGGAACGACACCTCACACTTTATCGACTATATCAGGGGTTTTGTTGCTATAATTATTCTTATCTACTCTATTATAGTCTTATCGGGGGCAACTTATAATCCATTTATCTACCAGGGTTTCTAGCCCGATTAGAGGTACATAATGCGAAGAAAAGTATATCAAAGCGCGATTGTAGTGTTATTCCTTCTCATAATCCTGTTACCCCTCTTACAACAAATAACGGGTATCTTCCCCGAACCTCGCCTTACGGAGAAAAGACAGCTAATCCCTCCACCCAGCCTGATATTAGATTCCCTGCGGTCAGGCGAGTTTCAGAATCAATTCGATAGGTACATGAATGACAACTATGGGTTCAGAAGCTGGATAGTAATGATAAATAATCAAATCGATATCGGGGTTTTTCGCGTCACGCGTTGAGACCCTAATATCGCAGACTGTTCCAATGACCTCTCAGGTGCCTTCTGGCCGTGGCTAACATCTCTTCCGTCTTACTATGGAGAATGACCGCGCTGAGGTCCTCCCGGATTACCGGTAATTCCTCATTCTCGTATTCAATACCACCGAACCCGATGAACGAACCAAACCATGCAACCGGTAGTATCGCAGGAGTGTAGCCGGACATCATAAAACAGATAGCTTTGCCATCACAAATTTCTGCCAGTTGCCCGGCTTTTCTGCCAAGCCATCTGAAATCCCTCGTTCTTAAACTCAAACCGGCCATCGGGTCGGCAATGTGGGGGTCAGCTCCTCCATTCCAAATAACAAGCTGTGGTTGAAATTCCTGAGTTACCGGTTCAACCACAGACTCGAATGCCAACCGGTAACACTCATAATCAGCTTCGGGGGGGAGTGGGATATTTATTGTGTAGCCTTCCCCCTTACCGGAACCTATCTCGTTAACGAAACCAGTGCCGGGATAAAGCGTTGCGGGGTCCTGATGAAAATCGATAAATAGCACCCTGGGGTCACTGTAGAAATAGTTACTCGTTCCATTTCCTGCGTGAGCATCCGTATCCAGAATTAGGATTCTTTCCAGCCCGTATTGCTTTATCAGGTAGGAAGCGCAGAAGGCAACATCATTATAGAGGCTAAAGGCTCCCCCGTATTTTCGAGAGGCATGGTGCATTCCCCCGCCGACAGATACCGCTTTCTTGAGCGTACCCGTTTGAACCAGGTCGGCAGCCATTTTGGCCTGTCCAACGAGCAACCTCGCCGCCCATTCTACTTTGCCTGCCCCCTTCTGTAGCTTATTATCAGGGAGCTGATATTTGAGAAATTGTTCATCTATGGGACGCTCAGCGCCATTTCCCTTGAAATACTGTTTATTGAAGTCGATATAGTCTCGTTCACCGACCAAAAGCAAATCTTCATCTGTGGCAAGGTCAGCTTCGACGATATGGTAGTTATTTTCAGCAGGCAGGTGCCCCTGTAAGTATTGGACGAACTCCCCATATCGTTTCCCCTGAAAGAGGCGGCCCTGTCCAAAATTATATTCTTTCAGGTCCTGCCGGTATAATACTTCCAGAGGTGAACGAGATGCGGCACGGCTCGCTACTGTCTTATCAGCTACAGTTTCCTTAATACCAGCAGAGGTAGCAGGCGCTACCGGCTCTACGAGCGTTGTAGCAGGTGCAGTTGGAGGCGCAAGAACAGGCTCGGCTAGCTTCTTTCTCCCGCGAAGGAAGGAGGGTATCAAGGCGTATAACGCCGCCAATACGCCCAAAGATATGACGCCTTTCAAAAACGCCCTTCGTCTGATGTCACTGGCATGTTGTTCGGACATTTCAGACTGCCCCCCCTATTGGGAGAATAGCACACCTTGCTGGCATCGGTCAATTAATTCAGTCGGAATTGCCATCAGCTTGCCTTAATGCTAATATATCTCAATATTGCCGGAGGTTGAGTGAATGAGCCGTATGTCCGCATTGTGGCGGGCCAATTTGATTGTTTTCATCAGCAGCTTTTGCGTGATGGTCATCGAGCTAATCGCCGCCCGAATCCTGGCCCCGTATATCGGCGTGTCTCTTTACACCTGGACAAGTATCATCGGCGTAATCCTGGCCGGCATTGCCCTGGGCAACTACCTGGGCGGCAAGGTGGCCGACAGGTATCCTTCACCCCTCTTACTGACAGCGATATTCCTGGTCGGAGGGTTGCTGACCATCGGCATCCTGCCGGCAATTAAGCTGGTCGCTTCGGCGAGCTGGTTCGCCAGCCTGCCGTTAATGTTGAACTTCACTCTGAAAACCTCGGCCATTTTCTTCCTGCCGGCTATCGTGCTAAGCATGGTCTCCCCGCTGGTCATCAAGCTCACCCTGGCGGACCTGGGGCAGACCGGCGGTATCGTGGGTACGATATACGCCGTTTCTACGGCGGGGGCGATTCTGGGCACTTTCATGACCGGCTTTTTCTTCATCCTCTGGTTCGGTATCAGGATGATAGTCTGGCTGGTGGCGGGCGCTTTAATACTGACCGGGATAGTCACCTGGTTTTCCTGGCGGGTGCCGGGCAGGTGGAAGCTTACTTTGAAAAACTTCGTCACCTGGCTGGCGGTTCTGGAAGTAATCTTTGCCTTTTTATTGCTCTTCGGGATGAGGGAGATCTGGCAGGAAGAATTTACCAAGGAATCTAATTACTATACCATTCAGGTGTCTCTACGTTCTGTTGGCAATGACAATGTGAAGATGCTGACTCTCGACCGCCTGGTTCATGGCTACACCAGCCCCAACGACCCAACGCTGCTGGTTTACGACTATCTCAAGGTGTTCGAGGAAATAGTCGCCTACCGCGCCGGAGAAAACCAGGCGCCCAGACTGCTGCACCTGGGCGGGGGTGCCTATTCATTCCCGCGCTACATGGAGACGGTGTACCCTGAGAGCGTCAATGAAGTAGTGGAAATCGATCCGGCGGTAACCGAGGTGGCCTACCGGGAGTTAGGCGTGCCGCTGACAACCAGCATCAAGACCTATAACCAGGACGCCCGCCTTTTCCTGATTCAACGGAAGACGGGAGAAAAGTATGATATCGTCATCGGCGATGTCTTTAACGACCGCTCGACCCCCTTTCACCTGACCACTCTGGAATTCGACCGGCTGGTGAAAGCCAACATGAAAGATGACGGCATCTACCTGATTAACCTTATCGACGACTATCATAACGGCAGATACTTGCCGTCTTTCCTCCACACGCTCAAGCAGGCTTTCGGTAACGTTTACCTTTTCAGTATCTCGAAGGATGGGGTGGAGAGAGGAATTTCCACCTTCGTTATTGCCGCCACCGACCGTCGCCTGGATACCGCCGACTACACCAGTATTGTCACCCGAAATGGAGCGCGCCCAGCGGAGGGGACTCTTTATGACGAGGCCCAACTGGAGGCTTATCTTTCAAGCAGGAAGCCAATTTTACTGACGGACGACCACGCTCCGACCGATATTCTGGTGGCGAGGTTAGTACGGGCGAAGAACCAATAACCAAGATACAATGACCAAGAACCAAGACCAAATGACAAACTCCAAATGCCAAACAAAATCCAAAATCCAAATTACAAATAAGCAAGATACCGATGACCAAAGCTTTTCTGGCAGTAATGCTGCTTTTGAGCCTGCTCAGCCCAATCCTTCCTTTAGGAAGGATTGCCAGTAAGGCGGCGGTAACACCAGAGGAAGTGAAATGGGAGAAAGTGAATCTCCCGGCCGCCGGGGAAATGGGCAAGTGGGCGCTCGCCTCCGGTTCCGACGTCAAACACCTGGCCATAGCCAAAGACGGCACGCTTTACGCCTATGCCAACCCGGCGGGGGCAAGCTCGACCCTCTTCAAGTCCACAGACTCCGGCTTTAGCTGGTCGGCTGCCGGCAACGTTCAGGGGACGATAACCGGCATCGCCGCCGCACCTGATGACGCCGGCATCATCTATTACGCAACAGCCTCCGGCGTCTATAAATCGACGGATGTGGGGAAGAACTTCAATCCTCTGCCGGCGGGGCCGGGCGGGGCGGGCAGCGGCAATATCACTATCACCGCTCTGGCCGTCGTCCGGCTTGACGGCAAGAGCCTGGTCGCCACCGGCACCACCGATGGCGATAGCGCTCAATTCGGGGGCATCTACACCCTGGATGAGAATAAAGTGATACCCGAATGGGAAAATGCCGGACCGGGTAACTACGATGTTGCCGGGCTTGCCTTCTCCCCGAACTATGCCGCCGATCGGCAGCTAGTCGCCGTAGTGACCGATGAAACGGACACCTTTGTGATTACCAGAATCAGCGGCGGTGGCTGGAACCAGGTTTTCGGGAGAGCCAGCATAACCGGGCGGGCGGCCAGGTCAGCCGTAATCGCCTTCCCTGGCGATTACGATGTCATGGGCGGGGATTTTGCCCTGTTCGTAGGTCTGGATACCGGCATCAATAGCGGTGATGTTATCAAAATAAGGAGCAAGCCGGCGCCGGAAAACTCTACGGCTACCGACCTTAATATCGGCTCTGTCGACAATCTGAGCAATATCGATATTACCGGGCTGGCAGTCAGCGGCAATAGCTCGGCGGTCGGCCTGCTGGCCGGCGCAGCTTCCGGCACGCGGATTTATATCAGCAGCGATAATGGAACCAACTGGATAAGAAGCCGTAAGGAGCCGACCGGCCAGTCTAAAACCTACCTGCTAAGAGCGCCTGACTTTGCTACCAGCCAAATTGCCTACGCCGCTACCAGCGGACTCGATAGTGGCTTCTCCTATACGACAGATGGCGGAAGAAGTTGGAATCAGTCGAGTTTAATCGATACCAGAATCAGCAGCAATGGGATTATCGACCTGGCGGTATCCCTTGATTACAGCCGGGACAAGACACTGTTTATGCTCACCTTTGACGGGGTGTCTACCAAGCACAGCCTGTGGCGGAGTCAGAGCGGAGGGACGAAATGGGAGCGCATATTTGCTGGTACGATGGCAAGCGTGGACACGCTGAAATTGGTCACCCTTTCCCCGAAAGGCGGCACCGCCAACCAGACAGTCTTCCTGGCCGGAACCGCCAGCGGCAATCCTGCCCTCTGGAAATCAGCCGATAACGGACAAACTTTCACCTACAGGAGCGCTCCCGCCTCGATAGATACCTGGACATCGGTCGATGATAACAGCCTGTTTTTCGGCAGCTACAACGGCACCAACGGGCTGGTCTACAGTACCGAGAACAGCGGGTATTTCTATTCAAGCGGGGTCGCCGCCGGCAGCCAGCCGCTGAAGTCCATTGCCATCTCGCCGAACTACGAGCGTGACCAAGCTATCCTGGTGGGCAACTCCAATGGCTGGATTTATTACTCCAGCGATAACGGAAGCTCGTTCAAGCCCTTGCCGCCGGACGCCACTTCGCCGCCGCTCACCGGCTCGATAAAAGTGGCCTTCGATTCCGAATTCGCCAGTAATAATATCGTTTATGCCGTCAGTAACACGGCAAATAAGGGCGTCTACCGCTTTATCATCGATAAGAGCGTCAAATGGGAGAGGATAGATAGCACCCTGCCGGCGAGCGGTGCCCTCAGCCAGATAACCGTATCAAGTGATGGGACTCTATACGCCGTCAACTCCCAATCAGTCAACGCTACGGCTAACAAGGGCGGTATGGAGCGGTCTCTGAATCCTGACTATGTCGAGGGGCCGGCATTTGAAACTCTGACCCGCGGGCTTGACGACGGGGTTAACCTGAGCGGCTTGTGGCTGCAGGGCAATCAATTATGGTCAATCGATACCCAGAATACTGCAGTAATGACTTTTAGCGACAGTCTGTCCAAGCCGGTTGCGCTTACCTCACCGATTGATAAGGCATCCGGGACAGGAGCGAGCAATGTCATCCTTAAGTGGGAGCTTCTCAAGGGAGCGACCGAATACAAATGGTAGCTTGATTATGACACCGATTTTTCGGCTGTGCCGGCCGGTTTTGAAGGAAACACCCAGGCCGGTTCAGCCCGCTTGCCGTCGCTCGATGCCGATACGACCTACTACTGGAGAGTGAGAGCCACCAAGCCGGCGCTGAGCCCTTGGTCGGCGGTAAGCTCGTTCACCACCGGGCTCGGGGCGGCTATCGTTGCTCCCGAGCTTTACAGCCCCAAAGCCGGGGCGGAGGGAGTGTCTCTGAAACCCCTGTTTCAATGGAGCGCCATCGCCGGGGCGAGCAGCTATGAGTTCATCCTAGCCGCCAATGTGAGCTTCAGCAATCCCGTAATTATGAAAACCGGCGCAGATGCCCTGCCGGCTACCGCCTGGCAAAATGAAACGAGCCTTGAATATGATACTGCCTACTACTGGAAGGTGAGGGCCAGCGGCTCGAGCAGCCATAGCGATTGGAGCGCTGTCGGCGCTTTCATTACCCAGGCGCCACCAGCCAGCCCAGCCCCCGCAGCAGAACCGCCGTCTCCGCCGCCCACCGCCCAGCCGCCACAACCGACACCAATCGTAGCCACGCCAACGCCATCTCCATCGCCGCCACTTCCACCCCAAGCACAATCCGGTCTGCCAGGTTGGTTTCCCTTTATGATGGGTGGCGTTCTCCTGGCGATAGTAATGCTTGCGGTCGCCATATTGATACTGGTTGTGAAAATGAGACGCGCTTAAGCACAGGCAGGGACTCCCGTATTAAGCCTGCCCTGGAAAGGGTGCGCAGTCCAGGGTACGGGGCAGGCTCTGTGCCACCAAATGGAGAAAATAAGTTGTCAAGAAGCTGCCTAATCGTTATAATCGGATTGTGGAGATAAAGAGATTACACGGCTGGCAGTTGAACATATCGGAGGCTATCGAGCTGCAAAAACGGCTGGCCGCCGAAGTTTCCAGAACTAACCAGGCTGGCAGCCCTTCGGCTGCGCTCAGGGCAGGCCCGCGCTTCGTCGGCGGAGTGGATATGTCGGTCAGGCGGGGCGAGGAGATGGCTACAGCCAGCGTGGTCGTCCTGAGCTATCCAGAGCTTGAGACCGTGGAGACAAGAATCGCCCGGGGCAGGCTTAACATGCCTTATATTCCCGGTCTCCTGTCCTTCAGGGAATTACCGCTCATCCTGGCTGCCTGTGAACAACTGAGCGTCACTCCCGACCTGATTATGGTCGACGGACAGGGAATCGCCCATCCCCGCCGGTTCGGCATCGCTTCTCACCTGGGGCTCTTTCTGGATATACCGACCATCGGTTGCGCCAAGTCTCTGCTTTGCGGCAGCCACGAAACGCCCGGAGATATGCCGGGTGACTATGCCGAAATAATCGACAATGGCGAGACAATCGGCGCCGCGCTGCGGACCAAAGCCGGCGTCAAGCCTGTTTATATTTCAATCGGCCATAAAATCGACCTGCCGGCAGCTATTCACTGGGTGATGAAATGCTGCCGGCCTGCCCGCCAAGGCTTGCCAGGCGGGGGTTACCGCTTGCCCGAACCCACCCGTCTGGCCCACCAAACAGCGAAAGGTTCGCGGGCAATAGAAATAAGGGAGGCAATCAGTGCAGGAACTGAACGATAAACTAAAAGACTTACAGACAAGAATCTCTATGGCGTTGGTGCATCTTTGACGTTGCTGCCAAAGAGAAGGAAATAGCCAGCCTGGAGAAGCAATCAATGCAGCCCGATTTCTGGTCGGACCAGGCTGCGGCTCAGAGTGTCATGCGCCGTTTGGCCGGTCACAAGAAAACGGTCGAGCAGTGGCGCGGCCTGGAGAAGAAGCTCGCGGATATCACTGAAAGCTTGCCTCTGGCAGAGGCAGACGCTTCGTTCCGGGAAGAAGTTCAAGCCGCAATAGACACTCTCGGTTCGCAGCTGGATACTCTGGAAACAGAGCTCGCTTTCAGCAGCGAGTTCGATGCCCGGAATGCCATCCTGAGCATCCACGCCGGCGCGGGCGGCACCGAATCCCAGGACTGGGCGGAGATGTTGCTCAGGATGTACCTGCGCTGGGCGGAGCGCCGCGGTTACAAGACCGAGGTGCTGGACACCTCCCCGGGGGACATCGCCGGAATAAAAAGCGCCACTATCGAAGTCAGCGGGGATTATGCTTTCGGATACCTGAAGTCAGAGCACGGCGTTCACCGCCTGGTGCGCCTATCGCCTTTCGATGCCGACCATAACAGGCATACCTCATTTGTTTTGATAGAGGTAATGCCTGAAGCTGAAGCCGATATCGACCTGAAGATAAATCCCGAAGACCTGAAGGTCGAGGCATACCGGTCGAGCGGAGCTGGCGGACAGAACGTGCAAAAAGTCAGCAGCGCCGTCAGGATAACCCACCTGCCGACCGGGCTGGTGGTTACCTGCCAGACTCAGCGTTCTCAGCACCAGAACAAGGAAATTGCAATGAGGATTCTGGAGGCCCGCCTGCTTAAGATGGAGCTAGCCAAGAGAGAAGAAGAAAGGGCCAAGCTCAAAGGCGAACGCATCGCTGCCGAGTGGGGCAGCCAGATTAGAAGCTATGTCCTCCACCCCTATAAAATGGTGAAAGACCACCGCACCGGCTACCAGAGCGGCAATCCTGAAGCGGTGTTGGACGGGGAGCTGGATGATTTTATCACCGCTTACCTCAGAACGACAATCGGACAGGGAGAAGGATGACTCAGAAAGTACTAACCTCACCCCCTGTGTCCCCCTCTCCTGAAAGGAGAGGGGGAGGACTCTTTTTGAAGGGGCTTCGCCCCTTTAAACTACCCCTGGACAAGCTCATCAGTAAAGATGTGAAGAGAGCAGTATTATTCATTCTGACCGTCTTCCTTTTCCTGAGCGCTGCTACGGCGTGTGTGCCCACGGGCAAGCCCTTAGACGTCGCTCAGGACAAGACAGCCGCGCCTGTGGAAGCGCCGCCGGCGAAACCGGCAGAACCGGCCAAGCCGGCAGCCACCGGACAGTTTAATGTTTTGAATAGCTCCGTAATACCAGATTTTCCCGGAAAGCTGCTCTTCAATCTCAAAGCCGAAAACGGCGCCAATATCACCGATATTCGTTTGCACTACACTGTCGTCGACCGGGAAGCTTTCGCTCGGGTAGCCAGCGAGGTCTTTATCGAATTTACGCCCGGCGCTAGTATCGATGTCCAATGGCCCTGGGATATGAGAAAAACGGGCGGACTGCCCACCGGCGCCATCATTGAATACTGGTGGACGTTAAAGGACGCTAGAGGCAACCAAACCGAAACCACTCCGGCGAAAATCAATTTCGATGATAAGCGCTACGCCTGGCAGAGCATCACTGAAAACAATGTGACTCTCTATTGGTACAAAGGGAATCAGTCCTTCGCCGATGAGCTAATGGCGTCCGTTCAGCAAGCGCTGGTGCGGTTGGCTGACAATACCGGCGCCCATCTGAAGAAGCCGGTCAAACTCTATATCTATGCCAACAGCCGTGACGTGCAGGGAGCCATGATTTTCCCGCAGGAGTGGACGGGTGGGGCCGCCTTTACCGAATTCGGTATTATCTTTCTCGGCATCGACTCGAGCAATCTGGAATGGGGTAAGGGGGCAATCGCCCACGAGTTGAGTCACCTCGTCGTTCACCAGATGACCTTTAATCCCTATATCGAGCCGCCTCCCTGGCTCGACGAAGGGCTAGCTACGTACAATCAGGGAGCGCTCGATGCCACGTTTGTAGGCGCCCTCAAAGCAGCCATGTCCAGTAATAGCCTTAGCTCGACACGCAGCCTATCGAGTCCGTTTTCCGCTTTCCCGGCACAGTCCTACCTGGCTTATGCCCAGAGTTACAGTTTGGTCGAGTACTTGCTCACCACTTACGGACAGAGCAAGATGCTTGAACTGCTGACCGTCTTCAGTGAGGGAAGCAGCTACGATGGCGCCCTGAAGAAGGTCTACGGCTTCGATATGGACGGCTTAGACACGGCCTGGCGAAGCTACGTCGCCCGCCGCTATCCATTAACCAAAGGGATAATACGTCCCTTGCCGCTAGCTCTAATCAGGAACTCAATTGAGCCGGCTGGTATTACCCTGGACCGGTTAGCCCGCGTTCGGGCGGAGAGGCGGAGTTAATGAAAAACTCATTCACCATCCACGATTTGCCTGTTTCCGAGCGTCCCAGGGAACGGTTGCAGAAGTTCGGGGCGGACGCTCTCTCGGTGCAGGAGATTTTAGCTCTAATTCTGGGGCGGGGTATTGCCGGCGAGTCGGTAACAGCGACCGCTCAGAGGCTGTTGAGCCGGTTCGGCAATATCAGGGGAATAGCCGGCGCCTCATTGGAAGAACTAACCCAGGTGAAAGGAATCGGCCTGGCCAAAGCAGCCCAGATTAAGGCTGCTTTCGAGTTGGCTAACCGGCTGGATGGCGATGCGGAATCCATTGACAGGACATTGGTTAAAACCCCCGACGAAGCGTTTAACCTGGTCAAGAAACAATTACAAAACAAAAAGAAAGAGCATTTTGTTGTGCTCCTGTTAGACACCAGAAGCCAGCTTATCAAGAGCGCCGAGGTTTCCATCGGCAGCCTCGATAGCAGCATCGTTCATCCGAGGGAGGTGTTCAAAGAGGCAGTCTCAGCCAGCGCCGCCTCGGTCATTCTGGCGCATAATCATCCCTCGGGCAATCCAGAACCATCGTCAGACGATATCAAACTCACCAAGAGATTGGCTCAAGCCGGAGAGATGATGGGCATAGAGGTGCTCGACCACATCATTATCGGTAACAAGAAATTTCTTAGCCTGAAAAGGGAAGGGCTGTTTTAGAATGAGTATCTGCTTCCCTGTAGTGTGAAAGTATGTTAAGAAAAATTCTATCCGTAGCGATATCACTAGCCCTGATAGCAAGCCTGCTTACGGGCTGCCTGCCAGCCGGGACCCCTTCGGCAATCTCAGGGCAAGCTGAAGAAGTAGCGGCGGCCGATGGGTTTACCCTGAGCGAAGCCGAAGGGAAAGTCCTTAACCTCTACGGTATCGACCCGCAGACTCTCGACCCGGCTATTACAAGTGACGGCACGTCTCACGGGTACATCTTACAGATTTTTAGCGGGTTGGTTACGCTTGGCGATAATCTGGAAGCGGCTCCTGATATCGCTAAAGACTGGCTGATTAGCGCCGATGGCAAAACCTATACTTTCCACCTGCGTCAGGATGTCAGATTCCAGGACGGCCGGGGAGTGAAGGCTGCGGATTTCAAGTATTCCTGGGAGCGCGCTGCCGACCCGGCGACCGGCTCGCTGACCGCCGCCAACTATCTCGGTGACATAGTCGGAGTGAAGGCGGCGCTGTCCGGTCAGAGCCGTGGAATCAGCGGGGTCAAGATTATCGATGATTACACCCTGGAAGTTACCATAGATGCACCCAAGTCCTATTTCCTGTCCAAGCTGACCTACCCTACCGCCTTCGTTATCGATAGCAATAACGTAAAATCGGGCAAAGACTGGTGGCTTAAGCCCAACGGCACCGGCCCCTTCAAATTGCAGGCCTGGGACAAGACCAACCGGCTCACTCTGGTGAAGAACGACCTCTATTACGGCAGGCTAGCAGAAGTGGATACGGTTATTTTCCAACTCTTCAGCGGCATACCGATGAATATGTATGAGACCGCACAAATCGATGCCACCGGCGTTTCGGTGCCCTATATCGACCGGGTGACGGACAAGGCCGGGCCTTTTTACGACCAGCTGACAACGACCCCCGAGCTAAGCTTTTCCTTCATCGGCTTCAACACCAGCAAGCCGCCTTTCGATGATGCTAATATCCGCCGCGCCTTCTCTCTGGCAATAGACAAGGACAAACTGGTCTCGCTGATTTTCAGGGATTCAATGGAACGGGCGGACGGCATCCTGCCTCCCGGCATCCCCGGCTTCAATAAAGACCTGACCGGACTGACCTATGACGTCTCTCAGGCAAAGAAGCTCATCGGCGCATCAAAGTATGGCAGCGTCGCCGGTTTGCCGCCCATTACCGTGACCACCTCCGGCTGGGGCGCCGAGATATCGTCGGACCTGGAAGCCATCATTTACCAATGGCGACAGAACCTGGGAGTGGAAGTGACGGTGAGGCAGCTGGAGCCGGAGCGTTATTTTTATCATCTCAAAGAAGAAAGGGATGAGATGTTCGATATGGGCTGGGTTGCCGATTATCCACACCCCCAGAATTTTCTGGAGATTCTCTTTCGCAGCGGGTCGCAGAACAACTACGGCGATTATGCTAATCCCGAGGTAGATGCTCTGCTGGCGCAGGCGGGGACCGAACTGGACGGGGCAAAGAGCCGGGCGCTCTACCAGCAAGCCGAGCAGAAGCTGGTAGACGATGCCGCCGTGATACCCTTGTGGTTCGGCCGGAATTTTACTCTGGCCAAGCCCTATCTCAAAGGCTATGACCTGAATCCGATGGGGCTGGTGATGCTGAACAAGGTGACGGTGGAGGCGCACTAACTACGAAATACTAAGCACTAAATCCTAAACAAGTTCAAAGTTCAAATGTCAAAAACCACAACACCCCTGTCATTCCGTGCTTGACACGGAATCCAGTAAACCCTGCTTACGACCACGGCGCACATATTCTAGATACCGACTTTCGTCGGTATGGAGGGATGTTGATAAACAAATAAGATACCAAGTTTGGAATTCGGAGATTAGACTTTGGGATTTGTCCCGATTCATACGGGATGCCGTATGACGTAAAGAAATCGGCGTTTAGAGTTTAGAGATTAGGATTTCTTCAAGTGGGCATATTCTGCCGGGTAGTCTATCCCGAACCTGTCGCATAAGGCCGGGACATCCTTGAAATCCACCTCACGCAGTTTGTAGCCGGTGTGCCATTTGACTTCCCACTCCGCCAAGATACACTTCACTCTCTGACCGGCAATGCTTCCGCTTCCGCTCAGCGCCGCCGCAGGGAATTTTTCTGCCTTGTCAGCGGGCCCATACAAAGCGTTTCCTGCATCATCGAGGACAATGACGTGCACGTCTGCCTCATGCCCCTCGTTATCACCCAGGACAAAATTATGCGGCCGGGCGATTTCCAGTTTTATTTCTCTATATCCCCGCATTCCCAGTGTTTCACGGAGTGCTGGCACGTCTTTTTGCTGAATAAAAATATCCAAATCGGCGTGAGGGCGCGTCTCGGCTCTGAGCAGTGCATCGACGCCCCACCCACCATTAATCCAGATTGTGATTCCCAGTCTTTCGAGGCTGGCGTAGAACTCGGTTACGTCCGCGGCTGTCATCATCGGTTCTTTCCCTGTGTCATTGCTACAATATTCCTCCTCTCCCCTTGCGGGAGAGGATTCAGCCTGCCCTGAGCGCAGCGAATGGGTGAGGGGGGCTTCAAAATCACCCTCATCATCGTGGTTCTCTTCACTCAAGGCAGTCTGCAACCTTCTCCCCTCAAGGGAGAAGGTATTTGGAGAATTCCAACTGTCAGGGAGAATCACCCTGCCTTTGGCTTCACTTTAGAAAGTAGTCCCACCCCGGTTGCCAGGCGCCGCTTTTTCTCCAGTCCTCAGCGAAAGCCTGCTGCCAGGTTTTGTTCTTAAGCAGGACGTCCAGGGCAAGCTGGGGCGCTTTATGCGATACGATGGCGATGGCGATGGATTTTCCGTCACGGTTCTCTTTCAGATAGTCAAGAAAATCGGCAAGTCTGGCTTTGACATCTTCATAGCTCTCGCCTTCAGGAAATCTCTCGGTTATATGTTTTTCCTGAATCGGTTCGACGATTGCAGAAGGCTGAGCGTTATACTTGCCGTAGTTGCATTCTCTCAGCCTGTTGTCCGGGATAATCGGCGCCAGTCCCTCAAAAATGACTTTCGCTGATTGCGCCGCCCTCCTTAAATCCGAACAGAAGACCACGTCGAATTTCCTGCCCTTGAGTTGCTCTCTCAGGTCTTTCCCTTGCTTAATGCCGGCCTGGGAAAGCGCCGGGTCAGACCAGCCGGACGAAAGTTTCCTTTCACCTTCCGGGTTTGCTCCGTGGACGAAAATAGGTAATCTTTACGGCCATATTCTCCAAACTCCAGGCTTATTCGATGATTATCACTTCTCCGTCTCTGATAGCTTTGAAAGGGATGTTATTCCGCTTGCAGTATTCCATCTCTTTTTCAACATCCGCCGATTCGGGATGGTCGGAACGCCAATGCGGCAGAAAGGCGAAATCAATAAATCCCAATCCTTCCCAGATAATCCTTTTCAGTTCGGGATACGGCGCTTCTAGCGGGTCAACAACAGCGGTAGATTCAAGACTCGGCGCCAGGACGGCGCCAGCAGCGCTGTAACCTGCATAAAGAAAATCTCGTTTGTCACGCAGTTCATTCAAAAGCTCATCAAGGCTGCTCAACCTCATTGCCTGACGTAACACAAAGGTATTTCCGCCGCTGATAAATATCGCACCGAGTTCGTCGAGTTTGTTTTTTAGCTCATCGCGTTTGCCGAAATAATCCCGCAGATTGACTAATTCGACTTCGAGACTAAGGTCACGGAGAGAATTCATGTCTTTCTCAATGTGCGACTGTACTCTAAGCGGGTCATAGGTTGAAACGTCCAGGGCGTTCGGTATGTAGCCGATTCTGCCTTTGGGAACCAGCTTCTTCAACCTTTCGGTTTCATCACCGAGTCTGTAAGACGATAGATAGAATTTCATACGTAGCACCTGTTTTTGTAGCACTTAGCTTATTTGTCCATACCGACGAAAGTCGGTATCCAGATTTCTGGCACTGTAGTCTACCAGTCCGCCTTCTCTGGATTCCGTGTCAGGCACGGAATGGAGATAAATGGCGGAGGGGACAGGATTCGAACCTGCGGTCGTCTTGCGACGACAACGGTTTTCAAGTCTGCCAAAAGTATACCATAACGTGTTGCCACGCTCAAAATCGTGTTTTCGTGTTTTGCCCGCCCAATCCGTTTCGAGCGTAAACTGCTATGTCGTGTTGACCGGTTATGTCCCGTCTGTTAGCAATTTGTTAGCAAGATCTTTCCGACACCGTGAAAGACCATTACTGAGCCGTATCCGGGAATAGCGTTTTCACTTCTTCCCATTCTTCTTCAGGAATCCTAGCGAAGTACTCGTGCAACTTAGTACGGAACAGATGCCTATGCTTCACATCAAGCTCTAGCAACTTCGTCAACCCGAGTTCTCGCAATAAACCGCTCCGAATTGGCGTCATAGACGAGAAGTCCACAACAGCTTCCTGTCCAATTGAAGGGGCTATATCATAGTAGAAGTATTGCACAGGGTCATTGTCTGGTCGGTTCAGGCCATTCTCCGTCAACATTTCATACTCTTTTGTTGTTCGGACGAACGGCATCCTAAACGACAGGGGTGCTACCAGCACGTACGGTCTTCTCGGCACTTCTCTTTGCTGCTCATTCACATACCAGGTTAACTCACAGCAGTGTGATACCACGACGAGATGAGCATTGCGGAACGTAGCAGGCGGGACCGTGAACTGTCCGTCTGTCACCTTGTGAAACGTGGCAGGGGTGAACCATACCTTTTCAAGTATGTCGCCCTGACGAAGCGTGATGCTATGCGCTTGAACATACATACGCTCACGTGACGTCCAATTCTTTACCTATTGCTGGAACCTTTGCCATGCTTGGTCTCGGATATACGCGTTTCATCCGCTCTCGATCCGCTCCGGTCACGGCAGCATAGCCCTCCGTTTCAGGCGGTGGCCCTTCGATCACCAATATGGCGTTTCTCAGTATAAAAGATAGATTGTCCTCGCTTGCGCTCGAGTACGAACCACTCGCCATGCTGGCAGCTGTCGAGTCTTGTAGGTACACAATTTTCACGTTATCACCGTTATTGAACGTCATGTCTCCACCCCTCGAAAGTCCGATTGTCCTGGATAGCCACCTGGGTGACACCTGGTCTCACCTGAACCGGCTGTTTCGTAAGCTCACCTTCACTCACAAACACGTGACATCCGCCCGCCGCGCTCTCCACCAACGCGCGGCGAAACGCGTAGCTAGCCTTATTATTTGTGCCCAATATCATATCCGGGCTGTACGGAGAGGTCAGTTGAAGTTCCTTGGCGATGTCATCATATATCGCCTTTATCAATTCGTATAGTGATTGGTCAGGAGTTTCTACCACCAAGCCTAACTCGTTCCGGGCTTCCCTTCGGTTTATCGTGTAGTCGTGGCTTCCCGATTCGCTACACAGAAATGCCAGAATTCGTTTGATCTTGGACTCATCGTCTATTTGCCGCGATAACAACTTCTGCGCTAACATTCGTATTTGGCTCCTGGCCCTGAACGCTTCACCCAAGACCAGCGGATGTACCTGTTTGGACAGTTCCTCCAACACAGAACACATCTCTTTCTTAGAAACTCCAGCCGATTTGACAAACTCTATGAAGCCGTTGACCGCTTCGACGCTCACCGGAACTCTGCTAATTCCTGGCCCGCCTTGAGGCACAGGATTTAACGGAGTGTTCACACTTGGATCTATTGGACCCAAGGTAGCCTGCTTTGTCATAACGATTTTATCGGCCCCAAGGGCAATAAGTGTCCCTCCGCTGTGCGCCTTCATCGGTATTATTACCTCGAATTTGTCACAAAACTGCCTGATAAGATTTGCTACACTCCATGAGGCAAGCGTGTTGCCACCGCGTGTATACAGCACGAGACTCACACGTTCAACGATCCCAATCGTGTCAAGGTGCTGTACTAAAAAATCCAGTACTTCTGAGTGAATCTGCGTCTCAAGCTGCCTCCGGTCACCCGTGACATAACAAATAACTTTGGAGTCCCGTCTCATCTCCAATTCCTGGTATAGAGCTTTTCTATTAGCGAACATAGACTCTCACTTATCGCACATCGTACTTTCAGCTAAATCTACAACGTAAGTTTAGCCTTGTCAAGTTTCAAGGGACTCGATGCAACCTTACCTCCATTCAACACCTTCTTCGACGATTGGCCCTCGCTTCTCCCAACTGGAATGTCACTGTAAACCGGCACCAGATATGCACGGTCGCCCGGATCCGCTTGTCGGGAGCTGCGCTCCACCCCATACTTAATGACTGATTATAATAGCCCCGCCAGCCCGTGAAAAGTCAGGCAGATTCCGTGATAGCAAGGGGTTCGTCTCACTGGCTTTTCATGCGCGGCAGAACGTAGTTCTAAACCACACAGGCGCACATCGCACTAATTTTTATGCCTAAATCTTCATCTTCATCAACGCCCAGCTAACAACGCCTCAGAGCTAGACCGTGCCCTATCCGTCTCCTTGGTAACCGCTTGTCTCTTGTTTTCCCATCTTACCACACGCCAAAAATCAACCTTGTAACCGCCCGAAAATACGCACTAAGGAAATCTTTTGTATTTTCGGCCGACAAGGCAGACGCACCCAGCAGACGCCAATAACGCCCCTGCGTCTGAATTTGTGGCGTGCGACCTCACCCACTTTGGCAAGAGACAGCCGGAGACGAACGAAAACGCCTTCAAAAAAAGTCTGTCTCCAGCCAAAGGAGAAACGATGGAAATCAGACTTATCCAGGTAAAAGAACCCGAGAGCGCCGTACACCTCACCAGTTCCGATGCCATTTACGAGATGTTCGGAGAAGAGAAGAGCGCCGATCGCGAATGCCTCTGGGTACTCCACCTCAACACCCAGAACCAGGTAATCGAGAAAGAGCTTGTCTCGATGGGTACTTTGAACGCCTCATGCGCCCATCCGCGTGAAGTTTTCAAGAAAGCCATTTTGAACAGTGCTGCCTCGATTATAACTGTGCACAACCACCCGTCAGGCAGTACCGGTCCCAGCCTTAATGACTTCAAACTCTGGAAACGCTTGATTGAAGCCGGCAGGATCATCGGGATTGAAGTGCTGGATAACCTTACCATCTCACAGACGTCCTACTACTCCGATAGACGCGAGAGAGGAACCCTTTACGAAGCTCAGGAGGTGAATTAACGTGGTTGAGCAGAACATGACCACCCAAGAACTTGAGGAACAAAAGGAACTTCTGGAACGCCTGCTTCTGGACGAGGCATTTTACCGCGCACACCACACCGACTGCCTCTCCAGGTTATACAGGATTAACGAAGAAATATTACGGAGGAACAGATGAACTTCGAAGGAGCTTACGACTTCAAACTAGGGCAGTTGCTCTACCAAGAAAAGAAGCCCAAACCTCGTGATATGAGGAAGGGGCAAGCCGCGATGTTCTTAGACCGCCCGGACTTGTGGAAGAAGCCAAACAGGACACGCAGGCAACCACCGCCCACCGAGCAGCTATCCTTTCCTCTAATGCAACAATAGGGACTCACTCAAGACCTAAGAACCGGTCAATGGCTTGTGCTACAGCCTCAAACTTTCGCCTGCACTCAGAACTCATATTGCCAGCCGGAGCACCAGTCGGATATGCCATGCCGTGCTCCTCAATAAGATGAGTCCGTATCTCTTGCTCCGTCATTCCCCATATCTGGTGACTCTCAAATTCGAATGCCCACAAGCAACCCCTGCAACAGAAGACTTCTGAGAATTCAGTATCGGCTTCTGTCTCTTTCTCGCCGTCCCAGCTCATCATCCGCACCTCCTCCACGCGCAAATCTGTTAGCTCGAGTGTCTCATGACCGCACCATCCACATTTACTCACCTATCGTACCTCCACTAATTATTCTTTCCTTCAATTCCCCAGGTTAGCAAACCGCCCGCGCCGTTCTAACACTTTCATTAAGAATTCTGCTGACTTTAGATAGGCTGAAACCTCAGACCCCAACCGGTCTATTGCGAAGTATTCACCCCGAATTCCTGTGTCTATAGCCACTATGGAGACTATTATTCCCTTCATTTGTGCCGTCAGAGAGTCAATTGAGGGCTGCTTTTGCTTCCATCTTTGCACACCCTGGCATTCTCCGAATCTAACACCGGCATTCTGGACAGACTTCCAGAGATCGGATGTTTCCCACCGCCTATGATTTGAATCCATTTCGTTCCTCTGTTTCAATACCAGCCATTTCCCCGCCAGGTAGCGAAACAAGTCCGGAATTCGCTCAGTCAAATCAGAATAGCTATCGACCCCGAATTCTTGCAGCACTTCGCGCCGGGTTTGAAATTCTGCGCGAGTCACATTCGACGTGCCGTTCCAACCTTCCTTCAGCCAGATAGGACGAAACCACTCTTTGTGGCTTGCCTTGATCTCATGACTCTTGTCATACAAGCGGGCTACAATAACCCCAGAGCCAAACCGATAGCCGGTGTCGCGTATGCCCTCAGTATAGTGCTCCACCTCAACGTAATCCTTCTTGCTTCTTGCTCTTGTCACTACTTCCCGCTTCACGTCAAGATGAGGAAGGTCTACCGCCAAATCCACACAGATATCAGCACGGTTTACCTTTTCACCGACCACTGTACCTAATTCAGCAACGAAGAGTCTCGATTTCTCATAGGCGGCCGACTGACCCTCTCCCCAAAGAAAGTTGCTGTTAAGCTGAGTAAATGCTTCAGGAAATACACGTCCGCCATGACATTCCCTTGCTAGATTTAATCGCACATCGTTGTTGTGCATTACGTACTCCCACCCCTTGCTACCTCTTGGTGTCATGTTGAATTCATGCCCCAGTAGTTCTACTGTTACCGCTTTGCCACCGAACAATTTTTCGGCAGCTGCGCATTTTGCTTCATCCAGCCGTTTAAACACCTTCTCATCTATCAGCCACTTGGCGATATTAAAGCCAATGTTCAGGCTATCCAGTCCGGCAGCTACTACTTCCACACTCATATATACTTCTTCTGTACATACACACCCCCCTGTTAGTAAGTGAGGGGGGTGTGGTCGGGACGTGCGGGGGAGGGCGTCGGGCTAAAGCCCTTCCGCCCTCGGCGCCGACCGAGCCCGTTCACGGCTGCTTTTTACGCCTTTGCTGTTCTTGTTCTCTAATCCATTGTTCTATTGAATCTCTCCGAATCCTGATACATCTCCCTAACCTTATCGAAGACTCAGGATATTCTTATGGAATACAGAAAGCGAGAATCGGATTTGCCAGACCCCGAGAAACTAATGCGAGAACCATGGAGTATGGCCAGTCTTCTCAAAGATGAATTACCGCCTGAATCCATTCCTTCCGTCATAAAAGTATGGAGATATGCCATCAACACACACGAAGAATTTACCATCAGACACGCAAGATGGGTATCAAGGCTCTACTGCTTATTCAATGACACCGAAGACCTTTGGTACTATTCCGCCTGGTATTGTGACATTGAGACATCAGCCCCTCTTTATGCGAAGTTACTCAAAACCGAACCTGAGCCGAATACTTTTATGCCGGATACTACCCATTTTTTGTCACCCTGGGAAAATATGACTTTGAATTTGACCAATCAATTCAAAAGAATCAATATCCAGGGATTCAGGCCGATACTCCAACATAAAGACGGGAACACCGTTCAAGAGCTGCTTCACTTTCACGAGCTACTTAAGGTTGACAAATATGCAGCAGTGCCTGACGCTTGCGATGATTATTATCGAGAGCTCTTCAATTTGATTATTCAATTACCCTCGCTTGATTCGCTAGGCTTCGATTACGACTCGAAGATGGTATATCTCCGTCTCTACACCTACTTAATCAGAGGATCGAAGTGGCGAGACCTATCACCAAGAGAATCGGTTGACTTGATACGACAATTAAGACAGTGGGTTTTTACCGAACATGAGAAGATAAAGAGCGGGATTTCAAGCTTGCAGCTATTCACTACCAGCCCGTGGCCTTACGGCATACTACTCAAAGCTGGTTATGAAACACCTTTGTCAGAGGAGGAAACCCAATGAGAGGTCACATTGTTAAAAGAGGCGAAAATAGCTATTCGGTTGTAATCAGGCAAGGAAAAGATACTAATACCGGCAAGTATCTCCAATCTTGGTTTACGGTAAAGGGTGGCAAGAAAGACGCCGAAAAGAAGCTAGCGGAATTGCTCCACCAGCTCGATACTGGAACGTTCATGAAGCCAGGTAAAACCACGCTTGGCGATTTCCTTGACCGATGGCTACATGACTATGCCTGTGCCAACCTTGCCCCCAGGACAGCGGAAGGTTACGATACAATAATCCATCAGCATCTAATTCCTAAGCTTGGCAGCATTCCCTTAACGAGCCTAAAGCCTGAGCACATCCAGAAATATTACGGCGAAATGCTCACCGCCGGACGATCAGATGGGAAAGGCGCTTTGAACCCGCTGACAGTCAGGCATCATCATATGACCCTTCACAACGCCTTGAAATGCGCCGTTAAGTGGGGCTTACTTATCAGAAATCCAGCAGATTCGATTGACGCGCCAAGAGCTACTCACGCTGAAATGAAGGTGATGACTGAGAACCAGCTTAACCACTTCCTCGAGGTCGCTAAAAGCGCACCATATTACTCAGTATTCTATCTTGCGCTTTTCACCGGAATGAGACGTTCAGAACTCCTAGCCTTGCAATGGTCAGACGTTGACCTATTGTTATGCCAGGTATCGGTCAACCGGACTTTGCACCGCCTGAAGGGCGGTAATATCGTCTTCAGACCACCTAAGACTGCCAAAGGGCGTAGGACAGTCTCACTCTCACCGTCAACGGCTCTTGTATTACAGCAACACTTACAGTCTCTGAAAGCACTCAGATTGTTACAAGGAAATCCGTTCACCCCTAGCGACCTTGTATTCTCTAGAGAGGACGGAAGCCCGCTAAGTCCAAATGCCGTGACTAGCGCATGGCTTAGATTGGTTAAACGTGCTGGTCTAGAGCATATCCGGTTGCACGATGCGCGGCATACCCACGCTTCATTAATGTTGAAGCAAGGTATACACCCGAAGATTGTCCAAGAGCGCTTAGGGCATTCAACTATAGCTATAACATTGGACACCTACAGCCACGTTGCCCCAGGGCTGCAAGACGCTGCCGCGAAGAGCTTTGACCTGGTCCTTAGCTCAAGACATGCCAATACGGTCGCACCTGATATGTCATAAAGGAGCACATCATGAAGACTGACAACGCCTGGTTTGGAGTTCTGCTAAAGCCTGCACTGAACGGCTTACGAGAGTACTACACTGAGAGTGAGTCTCGCTTGTTAGCATCCAAGAATGCTGACTTGTCAAGAATTCGCGATAAACCGAAGAGCGCGATTCTGCAACTCGACCTCAAAGAAGAACAAAGAATCGCCGAGTTAGACATCGAGCTGCAGCAACACGAAGCCAACTACGACATTCTGCAGGCCAATTTTCTCAGGTATTCGTTCGTTATATTAACTGTCGTGGTCTTCACCGACCACCTAGAAAGATTTTGCCAGGCGCTTCAAGAGTTCCGCCACTACCAAAAACCGCCACCAACTCCGGATGGAGACGTCATCGGTCTTTATCGGCGCTACATCCGAGAGGCCGGGATCGAAATCGCTCCTCACCTTTGGGACCCGATTAACGACCTCAATGCAGTTCGGAATTGCATTGTCCACTCCTCTGGAGACGTCACCCGTTCAAGATACCGCAACCGTGTCCAGGCAATCGCCCAGCGGGACGTTGGAATACATGTAAGCTCCTCCGCTGACCGAAACAAACCAATCCCTCTCTACCTGTCTAACAACAGACTCATAGTCGAACCGAGGTACTGCTACCAAATCGTAGACGATGTTGCTAATCTCTTGGTGACCCTCTGTAAAGCCGCTCGCATACCAACTTTGATCACCCTCGAAAACGGGGGACTCGTTTTCAAATCAGAACCCAGTTAGCTCTCCTACGTTGGACTCTGTTAGCAATTTGTTAGCAAAAGACAAAAGCCCCCGAAAGTGGGGGCTTTTCAAATTCCTATAACGGGCTTTTTTGGCTTCAAATTTGGCGGAGGGGACAGGATTCGAACCTGCGATCGCTTGCGCGATAACGGTTTTCAAGACCGTCTCCTTAGGCCACTCGGACACCCCTCCAGGGCGAAACATTAGCATTATAGCGGGAAGTCGGCTTGTGCGCCACTAAGAGCAGGCTGAGAAGGTCGTGAAGCACCAAACTCTAAACCCTAAATACTAAACAAGCTCAAATGTCAAAATCCAAATATCAAATGAAATCCAAATGCATTAATGCCAAAATATACTTCTTTGTGTCAATTTAGGCTTTAGGTTTTATTTGGACTTTGAGTTTTGATATTTGGATTTGTCCCGATTCATACGGGATGCCGTATGACGTAAAGAAATCGGCATTTAGAGCTTAGAGATTAGGATTTCGTATTTTACCTTATCACCTTCGCCCGGACGAAGTCCTGCAAGACTTCGGGGACGCGGATAGAGCCATCGGCCTGCTGGTAGTTCTCCATCACGGCAATCATCACCCGGGGCAGAGCCAGCCCTGAGCCATTAAGGGTATGGACGAACTGGGGCTTGGCATCGGGGGCGGGGCGGTAGCGGATATTAGCCCGCCGGCCCTGGAAATCCTCGCAATTGGAACAGGAACTGACCTCAAGCCACTCTCCGCAGCCAGCCGCCCAGACCTCGATGTCGTAAGTCTTGGCCGATTGAAAACCGATATCGCCGGTGCAGAGCGAGACTACCCGGTAAGGCAAGTCCAGATGGCGGCAGACATCTTCAGCGTTCAACTGCAGCTTCTCAAGCTCTTCATACGAGCTTTCCGCCGTGGTGAGTTTATACATCTCCACCTTATCGAACTGGTGTCCCCGCTTCAGCCCGCGGGTATCCTTGCCGGCCGACATCTTTTCCCGGCGGAAACAGGCGGTGTAAGCGACGTAATTGATAGGTAAATAGCCCCCCGGAATGATTTCATCGCGGTGGAGATTGGTTATCGGCACTTCGGCGGTAGGTACGAACCAGAAGTCTTCCTCGGCATCGTGGTAAAGATTATCGGCGAACTTGGGCAGGTTGCCCGAACCTATCATGGTCTCCTTCTTCACCATGTAAGGCGGGTAGACTTCCGTGTAGCCGTGCTCCTTGGTGTGGATGTCCAGCATAAAAGCGATGAGGGCACGCTGCAAACGGGCGCCCAGCCCTTTGAGGACATAAAAACGGCTGCCCGAGATTTTTACCCCCCTATCGAAATCGATGATGCCCAGCGTTTCGCCAAGCTCCCAGTGAGGCTTGGGCTGAAAACCTAACGGTTTTGGCTCCCCCCAGGAGCGGAGACGGACGTTACCGCTTTCGTCTTTGCCGACGGGGACGGAGGAGTGGGGGATGTTGGGCACCTGGAGCAGCAGTTCCCCGAGCTGCAGGTCAATATTCCTGACCTCGTCCTCGAGGCTCTTAATCATGGTACGCAGGTCGCGCCCTTCCTCGGCGGATACCTTATCCGTCTTTCTTTCCTTGGCGGCCTCTTTCCGGCTGTGCCTGAGGTCTTCAAGCTCGATTATCTTCTGGCGGCGCTCGCCATCGAGTTGTAGAATTGCGTCGAGCGGCGCTTCCGTATTGCGGTTGGACATCGCCTGCCGCACTACGTCTATGTTTTCACGGATAAATTTCAGGTCTAACATAGTTTTCTCCTTAACTACCGCCTGTCATTACGAGGCGTCCTTCTGTATCTCGCACCGGAAGGACGTGGCAATCCAAATAAATTCTAACTCCCGTCACGTAACCATCGCTGGCGTTTCAGACTCCTCCCTCCGTATGTCATTGCGAGACCATTCTGCCCGCAGGCGGAAGGCGAAGCAACCCGTGTGGCGGTGAGGGAAACCCCATCACCTCCCAGATTGTCACGGCCCGATAAATCGGGGCTCGCAATGACACAAGGTACGCTTCTTTATGGAGAGGGGCGCCCCCTCTTAGATTTCAACAAGTGTTACTTAGGTATGTTTTCTTCGTAGCCCAGTATGTTGCCTGAATCTGGGTCTATCTGGTAACGGAAGTTGCGAATTTCCTTCGTAATTATTCCTTTCTTTCGTACGAGAGTACCTTCCACATCCCAAAATTCCTGTTCTCCGGCGGCAGAATACCAGCACTTGCGGAAAGCAACACTTTTTAGCCTTTCCCCAAATTTAGTCTCTAGCGCCCGTCTTACTGCCATCTCAGCCGCAGGACTATCTGCTACTCTCTTTTCAGCCACTCTTTCCTCCCTGAATGCCTTTCCGCTTCATTACACCTACCCCTTCTCCCTCAACTGCGGGAAGAGGATTACCTCTCGGATGGATTGCTGGTTGGTGAGCAGCATGACGAGGCGGTCGATGCCGATACCGAGGCCGCCGGTAGGCGGCATGCCGTACTCCAGCGCCGTCAGGAAGTCTTCATCGATAGTCCATCTTTCTTTGTCGTCTCCGACCCTCTCCTTCATCTGCTCTTCGAAGCGCTGCATCTGCAGGATAGGGTCGTTAAGCTCGGTATAGGCGTTGCCAAGCTCCATACCGCCTGCATAGGGTTGAAAGCGCTCCGTCACCCTCTCTTCACCGGGCTTATTTTTAGCCAGCGGGGACAGGGAGACGGGGTAATCGTAAATAAAGGTGGGCTGGATGAGCTTGGGTTTAACCGTGGTCTTTAACAACTCGTCGACCAGCTTGGCCCAGTTCTTTTGCGGGTCGGCCTCCAGGTTCAGCGAGCGCATCTTTTCCCGCAGACCAGCAGCGGTCGGGTATTTCACGAAATCGATACCGCTATGCTCCAGAATCGCATCTCTAAGCTTGAGACGGGGCCAGGGCGGTTTGAGATTGAGCCCGTTCTCCCCGAACTGGACCTCGACAGTGCCAAGCACCTGCTGAGCCACCGCAGCCACCATTTCTTCGACCATCTTCATAACATCATTGTAATCGGCATAGGCTTCATAACTTTCCAGCATGGTAAACTCGGGGTTGTGCTCGATATCGATGCCCTCGTTGCGGAAAGTGCGTCCTATCTCGTAGACCTTATCGAAGCCGCCGACAATCAGCCGCTTGAGATGAAGCTCGGTGGCAATGCGGAGGTAAAACTCCTGGTCGAGAGCATGATGGTGGGTAGTGAAAGGACGCGCCAGAGCGCCGCCGGCCTCGGGCTGTAGAATCGGCGTTTCCACCTCGATAAACCCTCGCTCATTAAGGAACTGGCGCACAGCGGCAATCACCTGACTGCGCACCCTAAAGGTCTGCTTCACATCAGGGTTGCTGATAAGGTCGAGGTAACGCTGGCGGTAGCGTATTTCGACATCACTCAGCCCGTGCCACTTTTCCGGCAAAGGCTGGAGCGACTTCGAAAGCAGGGTAAAATCAGCCACGGCGACGGTCGGCTCGCCGGTTTTTGTGCGGAAAAGCCGCCCGGTCACGCCTGCGATATCGCCGATATCGATTTCGGCAAGCAGCGCCATTTGGGCCGCACTGAGCAAATCGCCCAGCAGAAGCTGGATTTTGCCAGAGCCATCGCGCAAGTCCATAAAGGTGATTTTGCCCATTTTGCGCCGGGCGGTAATCCTCCCGGCCACGGTGACCAAGGGGTTGCCATCGGTGACGTTTCGTACCGAAGCCTCTCCTGCAGCTTCTTCATGCTTTTTCAGCAAGGAGATGGCGTCCTCGGTGGTATGGCTGCGCTGAAAGCGATTGGGATAGGGTACGACTCCGGCAGCCCGGAGCTTTTCCAGCTTCTCCAGCCGTTGCTGAACTATGCGGTCGAATCGGGATGTCATCTAATCCTGTTCCTCTAATTTTGCCTCAGCTTCTTTCTTCAGCCGTCTTCTCTCGTAGATTTCAAAAGCGATGCCGAAAGCCAGGCCGAGACCGCCGACGATAGCCACGCCGCGGAACTGCCAGGTGCTGGCGTACTGAGGCAGGTAATCACTGACGACGCGGTGCAGGGCCAGGCTGGCGGCGATAAACCCTAGTCCGAAACCAATCAGTCCGCCGTTCATTAAAGCAGCCGTTCTCATCTCAACTCCTCAAACAATCATTGTCATATCGGGCTTGACCCGACTATCCAGGCTACATCGCTTACATCATCTTCTGGATTCCCGCCTACGCGAGAATGACACAAGGGGTACTTGTCACGCTATTTTTGTGTAATCTCTATGGTAGGCTACTTCCGCGGAGTAGTCAAGAGTAGTGCGACGGATGGAGCCGGGGGTGGGGATGTCCTCCCCACCACACGGATTGCTTCGCCTTCCGCTGCGGCGGAATGGTCTCGCAATGACAACGAGGATTTTAGGTCTCTAAGCCTCACCTCTTCAGGCTATCCAGCCAGGCGGCGGATTTGACTTCCCGCTCCAGCAGGTATCTCAGGTAGCTCCTCATCACCCGCTCCAACTCACTGGAGAGTTCAGGGGGGACTCTGAGGCGGCTGACGGTATCATAATCATCGGCCTGCAATAATCTGAGTACTTTCTGGGCGTTGACTGTGAGGGGGGTTGTGGTCGAAGAATGAGTCTGGCTGCAATCGGGGCAGAGCATGCCGCCAGCGCCGGCGGAAAAAGAGTTGATAACAGGCTGTAACGGCGTCTTGCAGGAAAGGCACTGCTGAAGCTGGGGGCGGTAGCCGCTAGTTTCGAGGAGATGCATTTCGAAATAGCGCAGCAACAACTCCCTACCGCTTGTCTGGCAGAGGTGTTCCAGCGTCCCAAGCAACAGTTGAAACAGGGGACGGTTTTCGAGATGGTCGGGGGTAAACTGGTTAACCAACTCGATGACATAGAGGGCGTAAGAGGTAAGCTCCAGGTCGGTCTTCAGGGGCAGGAAGCTGGTGATTGTCTGGCTGCCAGTGATGGTATCGAGGTTCTTGCCGCGGGCAAAAGAGACCTGGCTATGGGTGAGCAGTTCCAGGTGGCCGGCGAGTTTGCTTTTGGTCTTCCTGAGGCTCTTGGCAAAGCCCTGGATTTTACCCAGGTGGGGGGTATAGAGGGTGAGGATGCTATCCGCCTCCCCCAGCTTGGTCTTCTTGATGATGATGGCTTCGGTCTGATAATTGCGCGGGCTGGTCATTTCATTCCTTTACAAACGTAACTGCGTAATGATAGGCGCCGACCTCGGTAACCTCTTTCTGCCGGTATCGATATGGAGCAATTATCGCCGTCACCTGCTCCGGTGACAGTTTGACCGGGAACGGCGGCCCGGGTATGTTCTCCAGTTTCTTGAACTCAACCACTGCCAGAGTCGCCCCCGGCTTTAGCACCCGGCTGATTTCCTTCAGGACGCCTTCGACTTCGTTATTCTCGACGAAACCGTGCAGGGCATTCGCCATCAGGCAGATATCTATACTTTCGCTGGCTAAAGGCGTCTTGGCGGTGATATCGGTGACGATTGCCGTCAGATTCTGGATTCCACGTTCATCAATCTCCCTTTTCAGGGCGTCGATCGATGGCTTATCTACGTCAACAGCATATACTCTACCCTCACTGCCGACTATTTCCGAAGCGGCTACGGATAGATAGCCGCTGCCGCTGCCCGCATCCAGAAAGGTATCGCCCTTCTTCAGGCCGATTACCTTGAGGACCCTCTGCGCATCGAGCAGGTCCTGTGTGGACTTTCCAGCATGATGAAACCTTGGCGCGGGATTATTAGTCAACCTCACCCCCTGCCCAAAGCCCAGATATCAATTTCCCGATTATTGGTCATCTACAGGTTCACTCCATACCGACGAAAGTCGGTATCCAGAGTCGAAACCAACAGCCGAAACTGGTTTTCTGGATTCCGTGTCAAGCACGGAATGGAAATCAGCCCGCTACAGCTTCTTCAATCGCTTGGCGATGGCGCCTTTTATCTTTTCATAAGAGGGAGGGGGGATGGTGGACATCCGCCGGCCATCGATAAACAGAGCGTCAGGTATTCCCCACTCCAGGAAATTATCTCTCTCAAAGATATCGACTGCCTGGAAAACCACCTTATCGCCAAGCTCGGCGGCTGCCCTTTTTGCCCTCTCGAAGGCAGCGTTGTGAGCCGGGCATCCACCCGTCAAAAAGGCCGTCACCGTTACCTTGCCGGGTATTTTCTCCGGTTTCTTCTTTTGCCGCACCCATTTGGGAGGGATAGCCAGACCATTGAAGGGTTTCCAGAGTAGAACCATCCCCAGCAATCCCTGAATATCGACCGGAGCGTAGCCCTGCTCTTTGAACCAGGAGGCTTTTATCCAGAACGGCAACGTCATTCCCCGGGCTACCATACCCTTGGCGCCCAGGGCTTTGGCATCGTCCTCGGCAGCCTTGAGCAGGGCTGTGCCCATTCCTCGCCCCTGGAAGTTCCCTCTGCCCTGCTTGAAACCGTGCACCCAGATGCAGCTAATGAAATAGAAGCCTTCACCCGAGGCAAAGGAGTACTCGATGGGGAGATATTGAATCATTCCTCCCACCTCACCGTTATCATCCAACGCCAACTTCACCCGGAGACCCTTATCTTTCATCTTGTGGTACCAGTTAGCCTTGAGGTCGGCGCCTTCTTTCATATCCTCGGACCAGTCTTCCAGGCAAACAAAATACGTTTTTTCGTGCTCTTCAGGAAGGTCTATTATTTTCATTGTCACCTCACCCCCTCAAACTCTCCTGCCGCTAGAACTCCTGCCGGCCTTCGAAGGCGCGGGTCAGGGTAACGTCATCGGCGTATTCCAGTTCGGTACCGAAGGGCAGACCCCTAGCCAGGCGGGTGAGCTTGATGCCCATCGGCGCAATCAGGCGCTGGAGGTAGAGAGCCGTCTGCTCGCCTTCCAGGTTGGTGTTGGTCGCCAGGATAACCTCATTAATCTGATTACCCTGCAGCCGCTCCATCAGTTCCCTGATTCTGATATCATCGCTGCCGACTCCTTCGGTAGGGGAGATAGCACCGTGGAGCACATGGTAAAGCCCCCTGTAGATGCGGGTATGCTCCAGAGCCAGGATGTCCTGGGGCTGCTCGACGATGCAAATCTGGTTCCGGTTGCGCTCCGTGCTGCGGCAAATATGGCACGGGTCGGAGTCGGTGACATTGAAGCAGCCGGAGCACAGGGTAATCTGCTGCTTTACCGACAATATCGCTTCCGACAATAGTTTGGCCTGGTCTTCCTGAGCGCGCAGCAAGTAATAGGCGATGCGCTGGGCGCTCTTCGGGCCGATGCCGGGCAGCTTGCTGAACTCATGGATGAGCTTATTGATTGGCTCGGCGGTCTGCGGCAGCGACTGGTTTAGTACTATTTTTGCTTTCAACCTCTCCCCCTGACCCCCTCTCCGCTAGCGGAGAGGGGGAAGATGATTCTCTTGAGAGGGCTAACGCCCTCTTAAACTCTCCCACTTTATCGGGGCGAAGCCCCTCTTAAATACCCTAGGGGTAAATCCCTCTGTTTCTCCCTTTTCCAAAGGGAGAAGTTCCCCCGATTTTCTCGACAGATGGTCGATTATGTCTTCCCCCTTTTCGTAAAGGGGGATTAAGGGGGATTTCCAAAGAGTCTAAAACGGTTAGGTTAGTCCCGGTATCTTTAGCCCGCCGGTGACGCCTTTGAGCTGCTGGGCGGCCATTTTTTCAGCCTTCTCTCTGGCTTCGCCGATGGCTTTCATAATCAGCTTCTCAAGGTCGCCCACCTTATGGGGGTCCGCCGCCTCGGGA
>JACPPR010000053.1 GCA_016190895.1 Chloroflexota bacterium
CCCTTCACTACGTCCAGGGTCAGTGAAAACTAAGGCGAAGGGTAAAATCGAGGAGAGGGAGTTATAACCAGTGGCAAAGAGAAAAGTCAGGGAAACCAAGACGACGCTGCGGCCGAGGCGACCGAGGTACACACCCAGCCGTAAGGTTTGCGCTTTTTGTGCCGGCAAGGTAGCGTTGATAGATTACAAGGATGTCGAGAGACTGCGCGGCTTCATATCCGACCGGGCCAAGATATCTCCGCGGAGGAGAACCGGCACCTGCGCCAGACACCAGCGCGCCGTGGCAGTAGCCATAAAAAGAGCGCGTCACCTGGCTTTGCTGCCCTATGTGCCGTCTCATATGCACAGAGTGGAGACTGTAGCCGCCGGTTAGTCGCACTACCTTCTCTCTCCCCTTGCGGGAGAGAGCTAGCGTGAGGGGTGAACTATGTCAGATTCACCCTCACCCCCGTATCAAGTACGGGGGCAGGCTTTAATCCTCTCCCGTCAAGGGAGAGGGGGGACTGTGAAGTGACGCGAACTTTTTGTAACTAATAAGGGGTAAGAATGCCAAAGAGGACTTATCAACCGAAGAAAATCCCGCGCAAACGCGAGCATGGCTTTTTAAAAAGAATGAGCAGCCGGGGTGGGCGGGATGTCTTAAAAGCAAGACGGCTCAAAGGGCGTCTGCGCTTGACCGTGGTCTAGTTAGCTCATACTTGGTGGCGCACAGGCGTCCCCGCCTGTGCGAACCCGGGACAGCGCAGATTTACACAAGCAGGTACACCAGTTCCTGCAATATAACTCTGTCGCTAAGTCCGGGTGGAGGCAGCAATGAGGAAGGAAGAGCGTCTTACCAAGCCGCAGCAATATGCCTCCGTTTACCACAAAGGTATCTCACGGGCATCCACTTTACTGGTGCTGAGGGCTTTGCCTAACGGGCTGACCTTGTCCCGGTTCGGCTTCTCTGTCAGCAAACGCGTGGGTGGGGCAGTCATCAGAAACCATATTAAACGTCTGCTGCGGGAAATTGTCCGCGTTATGCCGGTCAAACCGGGCTGGGACATCGTCTTCATCGTCCGCCCGCCGGCAGCTACCGCCGATTTCGCCACACTCAAAGCGACTGTCGAAACTTTGCTCGCCCGTAACGGCTTGCTCGAAAGCAAGGCAGAGCCTGAGTCTCTTATGGTCAGTGAAAAGAGGAATCTCGAGACCGTTTAGGCTTCCCCTTGAAGCACAATTCTCCATTCCGTGCTTGACACGGAATCCAGAAAAGCCGCCTCTGCTGTTAGTTTACGATTCTGGATACCGACCCCGTATCGGGTACGGGGCAGGCGTTTCGTCGGTATGAAGGAATATCGATAAACAGCTGAGACATTAAAGAAGGTTAGCGCCGGATTATGAAAAGCCTTGCATTAGGACTAATCAAACTCTACCAGCGAACCATCTCCCAGGCCTTGCCGCCGACCTGCCGCTTTTTGCCGACCTGTTCTCAATACACTTACGAGGCAATCAGCAAGTACGGCTTGCTCAAAGGGGGGTGGCTGGGCGCCAAACGCCTCGCCCGCTGCCACCCCTTCCACCCCGGCGGCTATGACCCCGTGCCCTGAAGACGGGGTTCGAGCTAGGTACCGCCCAGTGAACCCCTGCGAACTTTTGCAGAACTCTTTCCAAACAAAAGCGAACTCTGTTATTTAAACCTTTCTTTAATAGCTCCGCTCCTTATTAAAGGAAAATGGCATTTTGTTTAATGACGGCTACTTTTACCAGCGTACCTGACCTGACTCTCTCGTCATCTGCTGCTTACATCCAATATCTTGCCAATGTTGTCTAGACAAGTGATGGCAATAGTGATACCATTGAACCATGAAAGCCATGGAGAAGCTCGTCGAGCAGATGAGGGGAAACCCTAAAGATGTAAGATTCAGAGACCTATGCAAAGTTTGCGACTATTACTTCGGCAAACCCCGCCAAAAGGGAAGCCATCGAATATACAGGACACCCTGGCAGGGCGACCCGAGAATAAATATCCAGGATGATAACGGCAAAGCCAAAGCCTACCAGGTGAGGCAAGTATTACAGGCGGTAGAGAAATTAGGAGGTTAGGGATGGACAAGTATACATATCGGGTTACATGGTCGGAAGAAGACGGTCAATATGTTGGATTGTGTGCTGAGTTTCCCAGCCTCAGCTGGCTGGCGGATACTCAGGAAGCAGCTCTAGCCGGCATCAGGGATATGGTCAAGCAGGTTATCCAGGACATGAAATCAACTGGAGAGCCTATACCACAGCCCCTGGCAACCAGAAGTTATTCTGGCAAATTTACGGTCCGTGTCCCGCCAGATGTGCATAGGAAACTCCAGATACAGGCCGCAGAATCCAACGTCAGCTTCAACCGCCTTATCAGTTCCAAGCTGTCCCAATAAAAAGCCCTGGTAGTTATCCCGGTGCTCTCACACGTAATGCATCGGGGATTGCTATAGACGGAGTTGGTATGGCTACGACTGGAGAAATTAAGGAACTGACAACGGTGGATGCCTGGCTTGGCGCATAGAACTGCGCCGGATTTAGACTTCGGTTCAGGAAGAGATTTTGGTCAAAAATGGAATAAAATCTGATAGCCCCACAAGGAGAAGTTCGAAATGTCAAAATGAGCTGTTCATAACAAATGGGTCTGTAAAATGGGGATAGCACCACAAATCGCTGACTATATGCAAAGAGCAATTGACAGCAGCGGGCCTGCGGACAAGAAAATCATAATGCCGGAGGACTTCGCGAAACACTGTCAGGAGCCTAAGGTTATCTGGGCCGGACACAAGAACTTGTCGATAGCCGATCTTACTCCCACCATGCACGATAGAGCTCGGAACAAGGCCATACAGACCGAAGACCTGAAGTTTCTCTTGTCAAAAGGGAATGACTTCGTTAAGGCCTATTATATGCACTTCATTCTGGATTACTTGAACCATCCTACTATTCGTGAATTCATGAAGCAGGGAGATTCCATATCAGATTGCGTTGATAAGTACGTAAAGAACAAGGTCGTTACTTTCCCAGGAACCAACCAAAGCCTGTCGGCGGTGGTTGAATTCTTGAAAGCCAACTCTGAGGAACTGCAGGCTGAATACAATCTGAAGTGACTTTATCATAGCTGAGGTAGCGAATTGGACGAACAAAATCCTCGAAAGAAAATCCTGCTCGTGTGTGGCGGGAACACCTGCCGTTCGCCAATGGCCAAAGTTATCTTCGAACAGAAACTCGAAGCAATAGGCAAACTGGACGAGTTTGAAACTGACTCTGCGGCATACGACGGCCCGACATACCAGAATGCTACTAAGGAAGCCAGGCAAGCCATGATAGCATTGTATGGGAAAGACCTGCTCGCTTCACATCAGGCGAAGAAGCTCACAGCTGACTTGATGCAACAGGCTGACCTGATACTGGTCATGTCGGATAGGATGAAAAAGGGATTGCCAGCAGAAAAGACATACACTCTCAAGGAATATGCCGGAGAGACAGGGAGCATTGCCGACCCCTTTGGTGGTGACGTAGCCACTTATCTCAAAACGGCGAAGGAGATTTCAAACGCGGCAGACAAGATGATCCCAAAGCTCAAATAGATGAAAAGATGAAGGATCCAGAAGCCAAGTCAGCGGTCATATGTCGAAAGCTAACTCAAACGCCCTAGTTCTAGTCAAGTACCGCCCAGACAGTTTTCAGCCCGTCTAGGTGACATTTCACTTTCGGGGGCGCGCCCCCTTCCCCTCCCCCGCCCGTTCCTGTTCCTCATAGGTCTTCTGGACGAAGCCGGCCAGGGTTGTTTCCACCTGGCTAATCAAGTTTTCCGCTTCTCGCTGGGCTGGCACCTGCCAGAAATCGCGCTTCTTGACATCTGCAAACCAGCGTTTGATTTTCTCAAGGTCGCCTTCCAGTTCTTCGATTTCCTGGAAGTTGAACTCCTTCATATGGGTCTCTCTTTCGATATGCTTCAAAGCCTTGTGGCATTCCCCGATTATGCCGGAATACTCCCGTTCCCTTTCCTCTCTGAACCGGCCTATGTTGCGTTGTTCCTGAGCCTCGCTGAAGTGGGTGAGAGTATATAGGTTGGCGGTGCCCTCTAGCTCCTCGACGCTACGCATAATACCGGTAATAGCGTCGATTAGCGGCTCAGTTTTGGGCAGCAGCCAGCCGGTGCCCTCTACGGAGAGAGCGCCTACCTTCTTTAGCTGGCGCCAGATGAACACGCGCTTCCGGGAAGGTTCAGGAGGCAGCCAGTAGGTAAACAGTAACCACTCCATAATTACCCCTTGACAAGTATTATAGCAGAATGTAACATCTGAGTTATAGGTAACAGTTGTTACAAAGATAATTATCGATGAACGCAACGAATAAACAGGCTTCCTGCGGCACCTGCACTTTGAAGCTGGTCAGCATTGCTTACAAGCGCGTTCCCTGCTTCCGGCTGGTGCGTGAGCCGATGCTGGCGGGAATGCGCTACTTCGTGGCTATTCACCATATCAATGTCAACGACCAGCAATTCCCGGTAGCAGCCTGTCACGGCTGTGTCCGCTTCTATAAGGCTGCCCTGGTGGGGAAATCAGCTTCTTTCCGTTGGCTTCATCGCCGGATGAACCGGCTGTTCGATTATTTTCTGGAAGGGAAAATCGTCACGCCGGAGGAATTGAGCCAGGCGAAGGCCTATGCCCGGGCAGCCACTAAAGGGACTCTGAGCCAGGAAGAAATCGATGACTGGATGAAAGGCATGAAGAGAATCGGACTCTAGTAGCCTATACTTGTTATGTTCCGGCATAGCACAGGCGGGGACGCCCCGTATCAAGTACGGGGCAGGCTCTGTGCCACCAAAAGAATAGGCGCTATGTAATACCAGGTGTGGACTGACAAGATAGTCACAAATATGGGGAGAGGCACTCGGGTGGCTCTCCCCATATTAATGTTGCCCGGAGATCTCGGTTTCAGCCGGTCTTCCTAATAATTCCTAATAATTATAGTCGACTCCACCACCCGGCGGAGGTGTGGTAGGCGGTGGGGTGGTGGGCTGCTGGGTGGTGGTCGCAGTTATTGTAATTGTTACTTTTGCCGTTACGGGCGGCTCGAGCGGGGTATGATTGTTATTGACCAGTTGTACCCCGAAGGTGTGCGTGCCGGCGCTGAGATTATCCCAGACTATAGAAGTCCCGGGGTCGGCCTTATAGGTGCCCGGAGCGGTTACTGCCCCCTTGCCCGGGGTAGTCGGAATTTCCACATCCAGGTAGTAGTGTAAGTGTCCCTGTCCGGCGACGTTCGTCTGACCGGGCGGTACCAGCTGGAGGTTGCCCACGTTTACCGACACAGTGACGCTGCCCGGAGGTAACGAGGCATTGGCCGCCGGTGAGGTGATGGTTAGCGTTGGCGCCGGTGCCGGTGCCGGTGCAGGTGACGGCGTCGTGGTAGGCGTGCTCGGTGCGGTTACCGTAACCGTTACTTTTGCCGTTACGGGCGGCTCGAGCGGGGTATGATTGTTATTGACCAGTTGTACCCCGAAGGTGTGCGTGCCGGGCGTGAGGTTATCCCAGGTCATTGTGGTGCCCGGGTCGACCTTATACGTACCCGGAGCGGTTACTGCTGCCTTGCCAGGGGTGGTCGGAATTTCCACATCCTTATAGTAATGCAGGTGTCCCTGTCCGGCGACGTTCGTTTGACCGGGCGGTGCCAGCCGGAAGTTGCCCACGTTCACTGACACCGTGACGCTGCCCGGAGCTAACGAGGCGTTGACCACTGGTGAGTTGATGGTTAGCGTTGGCGCCGGCGCCGGTGCTGGTGACGGTGGTGGGGTCGTTACGGGAGGTTGGGTGGCCGGTGGGGCGGTGGGGCTGGGTGCGGCAGGCGGCGCACACGCTCCTATCAAGAGCAGAGCCACCACAAGGGAGGTCAGGGCTATCGCGCAAATATTTCTTCGACTTAATATCATTCGCTTCATACTCTTCATACTATTGCTCCCTCCTGTTGATAACATTACTTACCCTGCCAGACTAACAGGCTGGCTGATTAATATTAAGAGCATATCAAACACAGTGTCAAGAAGTTATAACATTGGCAAGCGATTGGTTACAAAATTGTTACATTTCTCTTCCTGGCTCAAATAACATGGGAAGATACCCTGTTCCGGCTATGGCTACCGCCCGCCCTTTAATATGCACCGCGGGGTTGCCGAACAGTTGGTAAGATGCTATACTCTTACGGCAAGGATTCTAAGGGCCTGTCCTGAGGGAAGTCGAAGGAATGTAAAACAAACTCGCCTCTTTGTGGGGCTTGTTCGGCGCACCGGTAGACAGTTAATCGATTAGTAATCTCATTTCCCATTTGAATTAATGTTTCCTGGTTGAATAGTGAGTAAAATAATTAGAATCAAATCGAAAATAAGACCGCAGTTCTGGCTGCTGGCTCTGCTTATTGCCGGACTTGTCTTGTCCGGGTGCATACCCGGCGGCGGAAGCGCGGCCAGGGGCTGGTCAGGTGTGACGGTAGCCGAGGGCACCGTGTTTCTAGGCTCCATGGACGGGCGGGTTATCGCAGTTAACACAGCTAACGGCACTCTGACATGGTCTGTGCCTCTTCAGCAGCCTGCCTCCGGGGGTGGAGGCTTTGGCTGTGGAGGGCCGACTTCGGTTCCCGTGGTCATCTATAGCACCCCGGTTACCAATGGAGACATTGTCTACATCAGCGGTTATAACGGTAAACTTTATGCCATCAGTTCCAGCACGCGGCTATCCAAGGAAACAGATTTACGTAAGGATGACAAGTCTCTGCCGGGTGCCCTTATCGGCGGCCCGGTCGTGGCTCAGGAAAAGGTCTATGCCGGTTCTTCAGATGGTCTGGTCTACGCTCTGAGTACAGTCAGCCTCGATAAGCGGTGGCAGTTTGCTACCGGAGACAAAATCTGGTCGACTCCGTCTGTCGTTGGAGACACCGTCTATGTTACCTCCTTCGATAAGAAAATCTATGCTCTGAACGCAGGCGATGGCAGCCAGAAGTGGGAATTCAAGACGGACGGCGCCATCGTCTCCTCACCTGTCATCGATGGGGGCACCGTCTATTTCGGCTCCCTGGACAGGTATTTTTATGCGCTGAATGCGGCCGATGGCAGCCTGAAATGGAAATTTTTAGCCAAAAACTGGTTCTGGTCCAAACCGGTAACGCATAATGGCGTTGTTTATGCAGTGAATCTCGATGGCAAAGTCTATGCCATCGATGCCGGAAGCGGAGAGAAACTGGTCGAGTTCGACCTGGGTGCCCCAGCTTCGGCGGCTCCGGTGCTGGTCGACAGCCAGGTAATTGTGGTAACCGAGGCGGGAGTGGTCTACAGCCTGGACACCGCCAGTCGCGAGCAGAAGCGGCTGGCCGAATTGGGCGATAAGGTGTATGCTTCCCCGGCTGCCAGCGCTGGCAAAGTTTACATTCACACCAATAGTAACAAGCTCTATGAGGTCGACGCCCAATCCGGAGCCAAACGGGAATTTAGCATAAAATAGTAAGGTTCAAATGACAAAGCTCAAAGGACAAATAAAGCCCAAAGCCCAAATGACAAAGTAAGGCAATTGGATTTTGGCAATTGATTTGATATTTGGGTTTTGACATTTGGATTTGTTTAGAGTTTAGGATTTCGAGCTTAGGATTTAAGAGAGGTAGATTCGGTGAGTATTGGGGGACTCTGGGACTTAATCATATTGAACCCGATGGTGAATGTCCTCATCATCTTATCTAACTATCTCTTTGACAATTTCGGGCTGACCATTATCGTGTTAACTATTCTGGTCAACCTCGTTACGTACCCGCTGACGCTGAAGCAGCTCAAGGCGAGCAAGGCGATGCAGGACGTCCAGGGCAAAGTTGCCGAACTTCGCAAAAAGTATGCTAAAGACAGGCAGAGACTCGCTCAGGAGCAGATGAAGCTATTCAAGGAATCGGGGGTGAGTCCCGCTGGGTGTGTGCTGCCGATGCTGATTCAGATGCCTGTCTGGATAGTCCTTTACCAATCGATTATCCGTGTAATGGCAGCCGCCCCGGAGGAATTTCTCAATCTTTCCCAGCGCCTCTATACTAACTGGCCGGTTGTGTTTACCCAGCTACCCCTGGCGCACCGCTTTCTCTGGTTAGACCTGGCCGTCCCTGATATGATTATGGCGATTCTGACCGGCGCTAGCATGTGGGTACAGCAAAAGATGACGGCTCCGCCCACCACCGACCCCCAGCAGCGGGCGCAGAGCGAGATGATGCAGTGGATGATGCCGATAATGTTCGGCTTGCTCGGACTCACTTTCCCCAGCGGTCTATCTCTCTACTGGGTAACTTCGACCACCATCAGGATTATTATGCAGTATTTCGCTACCGGGTGGGGAGGTCTGACTTTTCCGAAGCTGGGCGGCATGGGTAGCAAGGATAAAGAAATTAAAGGGCGGATAGTACGGCAGAAGAAACCATTGACGGCGGCGGATACCAGCGCCGATATCGTTATTAAGCCGGAGTCCGCTAAAGGAGAGGGGACTGAAGATGGAAAGTCTGGAGATAAGCGCCAGGACGGTGGAGGAAGCTATCCAAAAGGCTCTAGACCAATTAGGCGCCAGCCGGGAGGAGGTCGAGGTAACCGTCGTCAAAGAGGGTAAGTCCGGAATTCTGGGGCTGGGCGCTGAGGATGCGGTGGTCAAAATAACTCGGGTTGTGCCCGCGGGGAACCGGGTGGAGACCGCCGAAGTAGTGAGAAGCATTCTGGAGAAACTGCTTGACTTGATGGGAGTCGACGGCTCGATAAAGCTTGAAACCGCGCCTGTTGTCGATGATGAAGAAGATGGCGAGGCAGCCGGGGCGGTAGTCTTAAATGTCGAGGGTGAGGACCTGGGTATTCTCATCGGGCGGCGGGGGCAGACCCTGGCGTCCCTGCAATATCTGGTCAGGCTGATTGCCGGCCACCAAACCGGCTCTTGGGCGCCGGTGGTCATCGATGTCGAAGGATACAAGGAGCGGCGCTATCAGGCGCTGCAGGATTTTGCCCGTCAGATGGCCGAGCAGGTGAAGGCTAAGGGGTCACCATTCAGGATGGAGCCGATGCCGCCTGCCGAAAGACGCCTTATCCACCTGGCTCTGTCTAACGACCCCGATGTCTACACGGAAAGCACCGGCTTCGGTGAATCCCGCCGCGTGGTTATTATGCCGAAGAAATAGATTTTCCCCTCTGATAGTCAATCTCCCCCTGCCCCTTTTATAAGGAGTACGGGGGTTTGAGTGAAACCAGGTTATTTGGATTTTCCTGGCTGGAGATGTCAATAGGGAGTCCCTTTATCGAACATGGCAATGACCATGGAAATTAGCGTTTAATAGCCAACATTGTCGTTGCTACGAAATACTTTCCTCTCCCCTTGCGGGAGAGTCCCGACTCCGTGCGGGATCCCGTATGAAATCGGGAGATTAGATGTGCTTGGTTAATCAATGTGCTGTGACTAAGGTGAGGGGCACAATCCCGATTCTATCGGGACACCCTCACCCCCGTAACTAGTACGGGGCAGGCTCTAGTTGACTCACTTCGTTCAGTGCAGGCTTCAACCTTCCGATTCGTTTCACTCATACGGAATCCCGTATGAACGGAGTGAATCGGGACTCTCCCATCGAGGGAGAGGGAAAAACGAGAGAATTTTCATCCTTTGTGGTGCCCAAATGGGCATGTTAGATTGCGAGACTATTTCCCGATAAAATCGGGGAAGGCGAAGCAATCTCGAGAGATTTCTGAGATTGACATGGGCTTTCGTCTGCCAAAGCAATTGTTCGGCGAATAGGCCGCCCTCGCAATGGCATCCGTTCATAAACAACCTCGAAAAATACCTTGCTTTTAGTGGCTGGTTTTGCTATAGTTATCATTTACTATAGTCAGAAGGTACAAGGAGAGAACAAAATGCCTGCTCCCAAACTTAAAGAACTCCGCCGGGCTTATGGTTTCGATGAAGTCGCCATAGTCCCCGGAGATGTCACTATTAACCCGGAACAGACTAATATCGACCTGAAAATAGAGAATACCACCTTCTCCCTGCCCATTCTTAGCTCGGCGATGGATGCGGTGGTGGATGTCAAATTTGCTGCCCTGATGAGCAAACTAGGCGGGCTGGCCGTCCTTCACCTGGAAGGGTTACAAACACGCTATGACAACCCCGAAGAGGTGCTCGCTGAGATTGCCCGGGCATCCAAGGATGAAATCACTCCTCTGCTCCAGAAAGTCTATTCGCAGCCGATTAAGGAAAATCTTCTCAGCGAACGCGTGGAGGCAATCAAGAAAGCCGGTGGAATCTGCGCCGGCTCCGTAACCCCGGCAAACGCCAAACGCTTCGCTCCGATAGTCACGGAAGCCAAAGCCGACCTTCTCTTTGTTCAGTCCACAGTTACCACCGCCCGCCATGTCTCGAAAAGCGTTCGCGGGCTTATTTTCCCCGAGCTAATCAAGTCGATAAAAATACCTGTCGTTGTCGGCAACTGTGTCAGCTACACATCCTGTCTGGAACTGATGCGTACCGGCGTGGCGGGGATACTTATTGGCGTCGGCCCGGGGGCTGCCTGCACCAGCCGGGAAGTCCTTGGTATCGGCGTGCCCCAGATAACGGCAACTATCGATTGTGCGGCCGCCAGAGACGCTTACCAGAAGGAGTCAGGACGCTATGTGCCGGTAATCACCGATGGCGGTTTCCGCAAGGGTGGCGATGTCTGTAAGGCAATTGCCGCCGGAGCGGACGGGGTGATGATAGGTTCTATCTTTGCTCAAGCCAAGGAAGCTCCGGGACACGGCTACCATTGGGGAATGTCACAACCGCATGCGGCTCTACCCAGAGGCACCCGCATTAAGGTGGGCACCACAGCTACTCTGGAGCAGATTCTCTTCGGCCCCACCTCGGTGACCGATGGCAGCCAGAATCTGGTCGGGGCATTACGGACGGCAATGGGCGTCTGCGGCGCTTTCAATATCCGGGAGATGCACAAGGCGGAGATGGTCATCGCTCCGGCCATAACTACAGAAGGCAAGTCCTGGCAACTGGCGCAGAGTTAATATTCAATTTAAGGTACAAAAAAAGGAGGATGCCATTACAGATGGCATCCTCCTTTTTTAGGTGGCAAACTGTTACCGGTTACTCGGCGTTGTGCACCTGGAACCGAGCTTGTCAATTGAGCAGTCGTGGCACCTCCTCTAGTCTGCTGATTATAAAGTCTGCCCTGATGCTTTCACTTTCAGGTGTAGATTGTCGCCCGGGGTTAAACCAGCAGGCGAGCATCCCGCCTTTAGCGCCAATGACATCATCGGCATATGAATCTCCTATGTGCAAACACTCCTGAGGACGAACTCGTAACGAGCCAGCCGCATAGTAGAAAATTTCCTCTGGTCGGGCTTCTTGATACCGATTTCTTCAGACAGCACGATGCAGGAAAACAATCCACTTACGCCCATCGCCTCCAGCCTCTGCCGTTGCGGGATTGACGGCCCATTGGATATTGCTCCCACCGGCATTCGGCGACTGAGTTCCTCCAACAGAGGCACGGCCCCTTCCGTCGCGGCATCCACCGTTGCGGCGCTATCGACGTAGGCTTCGGTGACAGCATCCGCCAGGTCGTCGGAAAGATTCAGAAGCTGGAGGAATAAGCTGGTACGCTTTCGCCGGAGGCTATCGGCAACCAGTCCTTTCTGGAGTCGCCAGCGGTCAGTCGGTGAGACTGAGCAAACGCCTCAGAGATTTGCCTGATTGTCAGAGAGTCGAAGACTTTCGGAAACTTACGCACAATACATTCGAGGATTCTCCTCTGTGCCAACTCCTGGTCGAATAGAGTGCCGTGAATATCGAATAGTACTGCCTTTAGGGTCTTTTCCATTTTTTCTTTGTCCTCTTTCCGCATTTATACAAGAGGCATAATAAAATGGAACAAGACCAAAGCGGTATCAGACAAGTCCGATTTTGGGATAAGGACACGGGGAGATTTCTTGTAGGATTAAGCCTACACTTGAGATAAGCGGAAGCTGCAGAAATGAAATTGGGTTTCTGGTTATTGTGAGGCCGGTTTACAACGTTCCTGTCATTCCCCGCTTCAGGCGGGGAATCCATATCGATGGAGGTTTTTGGATTCTCCGGTCAAGCCGGAGAATGACAAACAAACTCGCATTATCACTTTTTAGGGGGAGAGATAAAACTTCTTTAGCACTTCCTCAGCGGGCTTGCCATAAGGTATGGCGCTGGTATCTTTTGGTCCGCCTAGCCCCGCTTGAGCGCGCCACTCCCACCAGAATATTCCCGCCAGCCAGGGCTTTCCCCATAGGACTTCCAGCGCGGCCTGGTAGCAATCGGCCTGCTCCTGGAGGTCCACCGGCGCTGTGCTCGTCCAGTTGAGAGGCCATTTGTTAGCTCCATCCTGGCTTCTATAGCCAAATTCTATGGCGATGACCGGCTTGTTAAACTGCTTTGAAAGGTTTTCGATGGCTGCCAGGTAGCCTTTCTCCGTCCAAGCTGCCTTTAGTTCTGCCACCGTTGGGTCGTTCTTGTCGGTCAACGGGTAGAAAGGCTGCCAGCCGATGTAGTCCACCGCATCCCACCATTTTATGCGTACGTCCTCGCCATCGGAAAGGGAACCCTGGGCGTAAAGGGCGGCATAGGTAATCGGTCCCTTAAACCGCTCGCGGGCCTCTTTGATAACCCGTCGCCAGTCATTCTCCCGTTGCGTGGTCCCGACCAGCGCGTCTCCAATGACCAGCATATCCACGCCAGCTTCCTGACTGAAAGTGGCGTAGTAGTTGAGAAGTTCGCGGTACGAAGCGAACCACTCCTGCCATTGTGCTTCACTGGTAAAAGCTATCCCGATTTCACGCTGCGTATGCACTGGGTCGTTAGATAAATCGACATTAACCAGCAGCGCGACTCTCATTCCAAGGCCGTGGGCCAGGTCAATCATGCGCTTCAATTCGGCATCCGCAGCCGTGCGAGGTTGTGTACGAAATACTTTCGTCGACGCGATTGTTTCCTGGCCGACATTGACGAGCAGCGATATCCAATTAGCCCCTGTTGCGGCGAGGTTTTTCAAAGACTCGTCAGCCCTGGGGGGGGCGATAAAGCCCCCATTGCGCCGGTGCGGCATCGAAGTTTTTCCAGTCGGTAAAATTGAACCCCTTCATAAAAGCGTCGGGAAGAGGCAGTGGACGGGTTGGCGCCGCCTCTGTTTGTCCGGGCGCTTTCTGAACGGAGTTCGATACTGTTGGTGCCGGTTGGGAGTAGAACTTCTTCAAGACATCTTCGGCGGATTTACCGTAAGGCGTCTCACTACCGTCGCCCGGTCCACCTATCTGTGTAACCCACCATTGCCACCAGAAGATTCCTTTCAGCCAGGGCTTGCCCCACAAGACCTCCAGGGCCGCCTGGTACAAATCGGCCTGCTCCTGAATGTCCACTGGTGCGCTACCTTTAGGAACATTGGGTTTCTTGGCGGCCCCATCGGTACTTAGGTACATTAATCTGAGGATGACCGGCCGGTCAAACTGTTTTGCAAGGCTTTCCAGATGGGTCAGGTACCCCTTCTCCGTCCACGCGGCTTCCAGCTCCACCAAGGTCGGGCTGTTTTTGTCAGTCAAAGGGTAAAAAGCAAAGACGGAAATGTAATCCAATGCGTCCCACCATTTTATGCGTGCGTCATCGCCTGAAGTGCCGCCGGTAGCAGGGTAGTATGTAATAGGGCCTTGGTATCTCTGGCGTACGTTAGCAGCTATCCGGCGCCAATCCTCCTCCCGATGGATGGTGCCCCCCAACTGGGCACCAATGGCCAGCGCATCCACGCCGGCCTCCTGACTGAAGGCGGCGTAATGGTCAATCATCTCTCGGTAGGATGCGAACCACTCCTGCCACTGGGCTTCGCTGACAAAAGCTGTCCCGATGTTACCCTGACCAAGGGCAAGGTCGGCAGCGACGCTTACCCGCGGCTCCAGCAAAACCCTCATCCCGAGGTTGTGCGCCAGGTCAACCATGCGACGCAGCTCGGCGTCCGTGGCCGTACGAGAGGACGTACGGAATATTTTCGTCGAGGCGATTGTTTCCTGGGTGACGCTGACGACCAACGAAATCCAGTTAGCGCCAGTGTCGGCGAGGTTTTCCAGGGACTTGTCCGCCATAGGAGAACTGTAAAGGCCTGGTGGAGCATCGAAGGATTTCCAGTCTGCGAAAGTCATCCCTTTCATAAACACATCCGGAGATGGCAGAGGCCTGGCAGGGGTTGCTATGGACGTGGAGTTTGCTGCCGTTGAGGCGGGGGATGACTGGCCTCCGGAGGAGAAGGGCTTCGACCCCCCACCGTACCCACCAACAACACGTATCATCCAGTTAACGTTATCTCTTGTAGCCCACCGCGATCCCGGGCCGAAGACAGGCCAATCCTGCCGCTCCTCGTGGCCGCCCTCGGATATCGGGCGCGTGAGGCCGGAATGCTCGTTCTTGGCACTGTCGTCTGCTCCGATGAACACTCCCGTCAGAGGTCTGGAACCAGTCAATACGTGCGCATAGAAATCAGACTGCACCTCGATACCCGGCACGGGGATTTCCACCCACATCGCCGCGCTCATCGCCTGAGGAGGGCTATCGACCGCTGGGAATAACGTTGAGGGGAAAGCGGCGCTGTAGATAACCTTACGGTCCTGGTCCCAGAGTTGCAGGGTGAACTCCGGCCTTTCCGAAGGCAGCGCTGCACCGTTCATCCTGACCCGGTTGATAACGAAGGGAACAAAAGGCGGCGAAAAATGGACCAGGTAGCCGCCGGAGTCGGCGTGCACGTAGATTTCAGCTTGCCCGTCATCATGCTGGAGTTCCAGCGCCTTCGGAAGCGCAATAGATGTGCCATCCGCAGGTACGCCTGTTTCGTCTGGAACTGCGCCAGACGGCGGAGCCGATTGTACCCGCCAGACGATTACCCCTGCCGCCACGCCAATAATCGCCAGGGTAACCGCAAACCATTGGGGCTTTCTCAAGAAGCTCGCCCGCTGTTTGTGAACTTCAGGCGCAGGACCAGCCGTCGACTGAGGAAGCTCACTTACGACATCAATCCCAGCGCCGCAGAAGGCGCAGTACCTCACTACCTGCGGATTTTCCTGCCCGCATTTCTGGCAGCGCACGGTTCTGATATCAACGAATTGAGTATAATAGTGGGCCAGTTCGACATTGTTCTTGAGATTCAGCTTTTCCAGCACCCTCGAGCGGTAGGTGCTGATAGTCTTGACGCTTAACGACATCTCATTGGCAATTTCGCTAACTGTTCTGCCGAGGGCGAGCTTGCCCATTACCTGATACTCGCGGTCAGAAAGTAACTCATGAGGCGGCTTTTCCGTGCCCCTGACTAGTTCCGAAGCCAGTCTTTCACCGAGGGAAGCGCTGACGTATTTGCCGCCGTTCGAGATCTTCCTCACCGCCGTCAACAATTCGTCCGGCGTGCATGCCTTGGTGAGATAACCGGATGCGCCGGCCCTGAAGGCACGCATCGCCTCATCTTCGTCCACGTGAGAGCTCAGTACCAGAACAGGAAGGTGGGCATTTTGGCTCTTGAGTTCTTTGATTATGTCCAGCCAGCTTCTGCCCGGTATGGAGGTATCTAATAAGACCACATCATAGGAGTTTCTGGATATCTGGCTGAATACATCCTGGGCGTTGCTGGCCTCACCGGAGGCAACCGTGTCCCGGCTGCCAGCAAGAATCTGTTTCAATCCTTCCCTGGCAATGGCGCTTTCTTCCGCGACTAGTATTCTAAACATTGCCTCTATCTACAGCAGTAGAGGGAATACCTGCTATCGGACTAAAGGGTTAGTAATCCTCTTCTTCCTCTTCCTCGTCCTCTTTACGGGGCGGTCTGCCCGGCTGCAGGCCGATGCGTGGAGCAATCACCTCAGCCCTCTTGGCGCGGCGTGAGGGAAACTCGACTTTGTCGATTTCCTGTCTTAGCCTGGCCAGCGCATCCGCCGGCTGATTGGCATCGACGTCAATCACCACAGCGCTGATTCCTGCTTCCCACAGAGCCTCAAGCTCGCCAGCGGTCACGGTTAAAGGCACCGGTACCAGCAGGGGCTTGTTCAGCAAATCGGCGAAGCGCCGGAAGAGCATCAGGTCCTGCCAGGTAAGAGCCTTGTTCTTCCCGTTGTCACGGGCAGTCAGCACCGCATCTACAGGTAATTCGTTGGCCGTTCTCAGTAAACCCTCGGTAAGCGATGCCGACACTTCCAGTATCTTGCCGGTTTCTTTATCGTTTTTCACGAGTGTCAGAGGAGTACCGACCGCCGAGAAAACAATAAAGTCACCGCCTGCCTTAGCCACCTGCTCTATTTTTTCTTGAGCGATGTTTTCCGTCTGCCCGCCCCAGATAATATCGGGTGAAGACTTAGACAGCTTTTGCAGAGCTTCAGCGCCATTACCTGGCTTTGCGATACCGACCAATCCGGCATCGGCCCCGGACAGGTGACCGGTCAGCTTTTCGGCATCCTCAGCGGATAGGCTTGCCACGACCTGTATTTTTGGTTTTGCGGAGGCGGCTTGTTTGGCGGTGAACCCCATAGGCGGGGTTTCACCACGTGACAAGCGGTTTAATCTATCAATGAATTTGCTCATTTTCTTTCTCCTGAGCCAGCGAAGAGAGTCGAACTCTTGACCAGCGGTTTACGAAACCGCTGCTCTACCACTGAGCTACGCTGGCATGTTGGCATTATTTGAGGCTAATTCGCCGGATTTTGCGAAATCAGATAACTTGTCATAACCCATTTTGCTACCCGATTGCTACCCAACGGTCTAATCAGCCCCTTTCCCACGCTCATTATTATAGACGGTGGCCAAGGCTTCGTCAAAGCGAACTGCGGCGGCTTCCTGCATCCCCGGAGCTACGTGGCTGTATATGTCCAGGGTCGTGCTGATTGTGGCGTGCCCTAGTCTTTCCTGGGCTACTTTTGGGTGTACGCCCTGTTTCAGTAGCAGGCTGGCATGGGTATGCCTGGCATCATGCAAGCGAATATACTTAAGCCCGGTCTGGCGCACCAACTTAGTCCATGCGTGAGTCACGGTATCCGGGCGCAATGGGTCGCCGTTAATATCACTAAACACAGGGCTATCGCTAGCGACTCTACTGCCCACAAGCAAACGCTCTGAAACCTGTTTTTCCCAATGCCGCTTGAGCAAGAGAGTGGCGGAAGGCGGGAGCGCTATCGTGCGCCGTCCCTTGGCTGTCTTGGGGCTTGAAAAGAAGACCTGGCCGCCTTTCAGGACATGAAGGGCACGATTGACCGATACTTGGCCAAGCATTAAGTCAACATCGCTCCAGCGCAAGCCAAGTACCTCGGAACGTCTCATTCCAGTAAATAGACTGATATAAAAAAGGGGATAGAGAGGGTGTGGCTGTGCGGCTTCGAGAAACGTTGCCATCTCGTGCTCGTCCCAGATTTGCATCTCTGTCCGTTTCGGCCTTGGCAATTCGACAGCATCAGCCAAGTTATGATTGAGCAAGCCCCACTTAACGGCAGTCTGCAAGGCTTTGTGAATTACCATAGCGTGGTGCATGACTGTCATAGCACTCAGGCCATCGTTAAGCCTTTCTGAATAGTAGTTTTGCAGATGTTGCGGCCGGAGCTGTGTAAGGGTCAAGTGCCCCAAAGCCGGTATGGCGTACGTGTGGAATATCTGAGCGTAGCCTTGAGCCGTTCTGGGTGAAAGATTAGCGCGTGCGTAATCCTCTAGCCAACGTTCAAAATAGTCTCCCAGACTGGTCTTGTCAGGCTTAACGAAAGTGCCGGTATCCAACTGGCGTAGAAGCTCGGTAAGACGCTTCTGGGCTGTCTTACTATCGCCCTTGACGGATACCCACTGGCGCTTGCGCTTGCCGGTTACCGGGTCTGCTCCTAAACTCAGCACGATGGAATAACTGTCTTTACCCCTCTTGACGATGTGACCTCTCATGGCTTGCCTCCTTCGGCTATGCTCTCCGTAGTCTTGGCTCTTAGCCTGTCAAAAACTCCCTGGCGGGTGAGTTCCGCGCGGAGATTGAAGAAGCTCCCGGTGATTGCCCGCTCCTGGCAGCGTGGGCATGCCTTGTCAAACACGAGGTAGACACCTTCAATCTTGTGGGGTTGCTTATGACCTTCCACGGGTCCCACAAACAATGGCTCTTTCGAAGACTGCGTATTGTGCTGAGCAACGAAGTCGTTGAAATGTCTGATACCTCTGCTGAGCGCGGTATCAAGCTCTGAGGTATCGCAAGGGACATTGGCGAAGTCGCAAAGCAACTCATAGTCGGCATAAGCAGCGGAAACTGAAAATAGCGTTCCCGGGTAGAAGTCATGGGATGCTTCGACCTTGAACCATTCATCCGCGTCAACCTGCTTCCTGACAATATCATAGAGACGGGCGGCCCAGAGGGCTTGTCTCAGTCTCAGGGAAGCAACGTCCGGGTTAACCCTCTTTGCTACTTCCGGGTCGCTATTCTCTAGCGACATCTTCAAGAGCCCATACATGTATCTCAGGTATTCTTGCGTTTCAAGGATATGCCTTATTGCTTCAGCCGAAAGGTGCGGGTAATCTCGTAGCAAGCCTAGATGCCAGGGGCGCTCCTTCTCTTGAAACTCCGGTGTATTCTCTATTCTTTTTGCCTCTGTGACGATTGTTTGTATTGACCGCAGACTAGGTTTTTTCCCCCTGAGCTTAAATATCTCTTTGGGGCCGAGTCCTTGTCTATACAACGCAATAACAGCCTCTTTTACGTCCCCTGTTATGCGTGGTCTCTTAATTTTTGTCTTTGCCATTTGTTAGCCTCATGATTCGCAATGTTTCGTTTTTGCTGTATCTATATTGCGCTATTTGCGTTTGACAGTCTAAAGCGGTTGCTGTTTACTATCATTAGTATTGCGTGGTTAGTTCGAGTTTAGCACTGCTGATAGCGGTTGTCAAGAGGCGAAAGGGAGGTCTTGATGGAAAGCGAGAAGTTGTACACGGTTCGGGAAGTCGCAGCCAAGCTAAGAGTCTCAATCCAGGCTGTACGGCGGTACATCACGGAAGGACACTTGAATGCGGTCACGCTGCCAGGTGGCTACTACCGGATTCCGGAAAGCGAGCTGAGCAAAATCACACAGCCGGAAGCGCCAGTAACGCAGTCGAAATAGGGGGTATGGGATGGTAGAAAAACTTTGCCTGAATGTGGCTGAGGCCAGCCGATTATTAGGACTGTCGGAAAGTCTGACCTACCAGCTTTGTCGGGAAGGGAAAATCCCTTGCCTGAAAATCAGCGAAAGGCGCATCCTGATACCGCGTCTTCAGCTTGAGCGTCTTTTGGCTGAGGCTGGGGGCTTGGGGGGCCGGGGGGAGCGGGGGTAGGGAAGACATGGCTGACTTTTTGGCTATCGCGTTGAGTGAATCCCAGCAAGGGCGGCGTGTATTCCCGCTAAGTGGGAAAGTGCCCGCAATCCCCAAAGACAAAGGCGGGAACGGCTGCCTTGACGCCACGACTGATGAAGTCCGGATTGTGGAATGGGCAGCCTTCTATCCTGATTGTAACGTGGGAATCGGATTTTTTGATGATAGCCCTGAAATCGGGCTTGATGTGGATACAGACAATCTCCCCATCTGGCAAGCATACGAGAAGCAATACGGACTGATTGACACTCGACTTGTCGCAACGGGCGGGGGCGGTTGGCACTACTACTTCCTCAGGCCGCCGGGAATCGCCCTGCCAAACATATCTAAATTCGAGCGCAAGGGCTTTGAGCTGAAGTCCAATGTCCAGTATTTGGTAGCCCCTGGAAGTGTTCACCCGGTTAGCGGAAAAGTCTATGAGCTTGTCCGCGACATTAACCCCCAGCCGCTGCCGGACTGGTTAGTCAAGATTTGTTTGAATCATAAACCAACCGGGCAAGCAAAGACAGCCGATAAGAAGATACCAGTGGGGGAGCGCAATAGCTACCTATTCAGAATAGGCTCTGGACTTCGGGCAAAGGGTATGTCGTTTGAGACAATCTCAGCTACTATCCGGGCCGCCTACGGGAACGATTGCGACCAGAATCCGCCGATGGATGATAAGGAACTTACCACGATAGCCACGCAAGCGGCAAAATACGAGCAAGGGAAGCCCTCGGAGCCGGGCAATACCCACAAGCGGGATGATAATGAACCTACCAGCTTAAAGGTAGTCAGCTTGTCAGAGGTTCAGGCTAGTCAAGTAAGCTGGCTCTGGAAGCCATATATTCCATTGGGCAAGTTCAGCTTGTTAGAGGGTGACCCCGGCGTTGGCAAGTCCTGGGTAACGTTGGCGATAGCGACCGCCGTCAGCAATGGGATAGCTTTGCCCGGTGATACCAGTGGGAAAAACCTCGCTGTGTTGATTGCCAGCGCGGAAGATGGGCTATCAGATACCATCAAGCCCCGCCTGGCAGCTATGGGGGCTAACACGTCTGAAATTCACGCAATAGACGGGCTGTTTACTCTGAATGATAAGGGCTTTGAGATGTTGGAGGCTGCTATCATCGAGACGTTTCCGGGACTTATTATTATTGACCCACTGGTTGCCTACCTATCCGGCGAAATGGACATTAACAAAGCGAATCAAGTCCGGCATGCCACCAGCCGTTTAGCAGCTCTAGCCGAAAAATATAATACCGCCATCTTAGCAGTCCGGCACTTAACAAAAGGTGGCAGCCAAAAAGCCATTTATAGAGGACTTGGAAGCATTGACTTTACCGCCGCCGCCCGTAGTGTGCTTATGGCAGGGGCTGACCCTGATGACCTTAACATCCGGGGGATCGTCCACATCAAGAGTAATCTTGCGCCTTTGGGAGAAGCTAGGGGGTATGAGTTAAAGCCAGGGGCTTCAATACCCTTTGCCTGGACTGCTGCTTGCCACTTGACGGCTGAAAAGATAATGGGCGGTGAGGACACAAGCGGTAGTAGCCTTCAAGAAGCTGTAGATATGATTAATGATATGCTTTCGGGCGGCCCGGTGCCGGCAACGGACATTTTTACCGAGGGGGAAAGTAGGGGACTTTCAGAAGCCACTATCAAGCGGGCTAAGTCGAAAATGAAGATACACGCCTACCGCGAAGGAACGGAAGGGGTGAAAGGCGGTGGTAGGTGGTGGTGGGAAAAGCCGAAAAATGAAGATTAAGGGTATCAAGCTATTAAGGACATCAAGAGATTTTAGCTTCAAAAGCGATTAAGGGTGTCAATATTTGTGTGTGATACCCTTAATGAGCAGCCAACAAAAAGGTTATCCAATGACCGACGACCTGAAAACACAAATCCGAGAAGAACACCGCCGGGCGGAACTCCAACGGCTTGACGCCGGTATGGATGGCTGTGCCTGCGGTATTTGCCAGGAATTCTACCGAGAGCTTGACCTTGCCAAATACGGCCGCCGGGTTATCCGGGTAGCAGGCATTATCCTGATAAGAGAGAAGCGGCACTTACATGGGCAACAGGACATCCCATCGGATAACGCTACAAGCGTTGTTTCACCTTGTCAGTCAAGCAAGGGAGGTGTTACAGGCGCGTCTCCGAGCGAAACCACCACCACGCCGCAAAAAGGAATTATGTTACAAGCCAATGGGGAGTCAAAACGGGGGAGAGGTAGGCCGGTCAAGCCAGCCGGTGAGCTGGCGAGCCGGATGACAAAGTGGCGGAAAAAGCACAGCCAGACGGATTTCGGTTGCTCTCAGGGAATAGCGAAAGCTGCCAAATGATTTATGACATACACCGAAATGAGTAGAGGCGGTAGAAGGCACGGGCGGGCGCGCTTGCCAGTAGAGTCTTGCCATACTTTGAGCGCGTGGGGTTACTTCCAATTCGCTCAACTGTGGGCAGGCCGCGATGCGCAGGATTCTTTTCAATGGGAGAGCAACTACGAAAGCGCGGTGATTCGATTCACACGTGACGGGCGCGAACACACACAGACGATTGCCTTCATGTTCACACCTTGCTGGTTTGGAGGCCGGCGAGCATGGTTTTCCTGTCCGTCTTGCGGCCGGCGCGTGGGAAAGGTATATCTCCCCTGCACTATGCACATTGGGGGTGAGCGTGTGACGTGGTTCCGGTGTAGGTTCTGCTATGGCTTGACATACGCGCAAAGGCAAGACCGCGACCACGGATGGACTTTCGACAAGCGTATCGAGAGAATCGAGGCGCGCTGGCTGGGTGAAATTAGCGAAGATTGGATTAGCAAACGCAAAGGGCAGCATTGGCGCACGTTCAACAAGTGGTGTAATAAGCGAGCCATACTCGTAGAAAAGTCAAATCAATCTTGGGTGGCTGCCCTTCAAGGATTACTATGAGCAATGAGAAGAAAAGGGGCAATCCTAACTGGTATCGGGGTATGCCGTCAGCTAACCCTTATGGCAGACCGAGAGGTCAGAATAGCACGGAGGCTTTTTCCCAAGACCCGAACTGGTTTCTTATAAGACACCTTCGCTGGCGGAGATTTTGCTGGGAGCATATTTTGACGGCTGCCAATGGAGCAGAAGCAGCCCGGCGGGCCGGGTACTCCCGAAAGTCTGCAAGGTTTATCGCATCCCGCTTGATGAAAAAGAGCATCATTAGAGCGACACGCAACAGGATAAACGAGCTTACCTGTCACCCGGATGACAGACACTTGTTCGCAGCGCCTTATGCGCAGTGGAACATCAGGTGGAAAAACGGGGGACTGTAAGAAATTAGATAAAAGTCAACGTTTTTTACGGCTCCCTATCGGATTTTTTAATCGGCCTTTGAATTGTTTTGGTTACGTATTGAACCTTTGTATGATGCCCAAGTCTTTTTACCTAAATATGCAAACAAAATACCAGGTCCGAGGGCTATCCAAAACATAAAACCATTTGATGAAGATGGTTCGCCTTCAAAGACAAGCCACTTTCTCAACTCTGTTTTTATGAGAAGTAAAAATGACGCAACAGATAAAACCCAAAAACAAATTGCGATAATCTTTATTATATTTTTCATATTTATAAACCTAATTCGGCTAATTTGGCTTTCAAAATACCTCGCATAACACCAAGCATTACTGCAAGTGCTAATCCAACATAGCCCAAAATCAAGCCCGCGATAGCAAGTCCCTTGCCAGAATATATGTCAGGATTGTTCTTGAGCTTACTGAGCGCTACATGACCAAGTATGACTGCAACGATGCTTGCCGAAGACGCCAAAGGATAGCCGCCAATGATACCAAAAATCAAGCTCGCAATTGCAAACCCCCGCCTCTTTTTTGTTTTCATAGCCATTTGGCTCCTTGCGATTATTGTCTCTTTCAACCTATGGCACTAGGACTGGAAATTCATCTTCACTGATATGCTCAGTACTCGCTGTTCCGCCCGGAACCGGTTGTAGGCTTAACTCCCATGTAGTGTATTGGCGAGAGGTTGTCTGGAAAGTCAAATTGTCGTCAAATCGCTGATATGCTCTTTTTCGCATGAATTTATGCGAGCCATAATCCCAATCCTCTCCAATCTCAAAGTAAACCACATAAGCACTGTCTCTTATGCCCGTGATAGTGTGAGAAGCCTCGCCTTTAATGTATACGGCCGTCAGAGCAATCTTTGGTTGTTCGGGGTGGGATAGAACCACAATCGCATCCAAATCAAGCCCATTTTCGATGGTTAGCTCACCTAAGCCTCCGCCAAGATTGTTCATAAGGTAGGTTCCAGTGGGCAAACGCACTGGTGCTGGTGGGGCTGGTGGTGGGGAGAGGGATGCCGGGGTGGACTCAGGATTGGCGTTTGAAAGTATTATGAGTAAAAAAGAAAAAACAACAAGGCTCACCAGACCGATTGCCCATGCTCCGCGAGCCGAAATGCGGTGCTTTCGACTAGACGGATGGCCTGGATATTCAATCCTGATTTGGACAGACACGAAATCATTAGCGATTCCAACATTGCGCAATTTCACAATGGTGCCGGTCTTGACACCTGCCGGAATAGAGACTTCCAGCCGCCTGCCGTTTACCGTTACCAGCTTCTTGGTTCCACCGGCAGCCTCACTCGGACTTACAGACAGAACGTGTTCAACGCTGATATTGTCCATTTTGCATCGTGCCCTTTGTGCTTGGTTCAGCTTGAGAGCCGAGCCGCCAATCAAGCAAGCCCCACCGAACGGCTATTGTGACGCTCTTTTGGCCTTTGAGCGGTAATCTCTAGCCTGCCTGCGATACGCCTCCGCATTCCTCGAATGCTTCAGTGAGGTCTCCCAATAGTCCATCCATGCCGGAGAGGGGGCATGAAAGGCCTTCTCTCCGGTTTCTCGTGCTAGTTCCAACTCTTGCTCGGCCATATCATCATATAGTTTGGCCAGACTGTAGTAGAAATCTCTTTTTGCTTTGTCCGCTAGTTGCTGCTGTTCTTTGAGTTTGTCGGTCGGAGGCGGCGGAGGTGTACTCCGAACCGTGAACTGCGCAGCCTTACCGTTGATGTCAATCGCATACGTACCTACTGACATTTTTCTAATGGAGAACGCCACATTCTGAGTCTGCCCCGCGTTAAGAGTTATGTCCTTTGTTTCCTGAACGGCGCCATCGACTATTAGAGTTAACGCGTAGGTGCCTTCGGCATCACCAGCGTTGCTTACAGGGATTGATATAGTCACCAGTTCACCAGCCTTAGCCTCTGGTGGGGATGCAGAGACCTCGCCCAGCACGAATCTGGCTGAGCCGCAGCCAAAGCTGGCTAACAAGACCACTAAGGCCAAGAACTGGGTTGAGTATCGAAGTATGCCTTTCATTTCAGCCTTCAAACAAAGCTATTGACCCCAAAGTCCCCGTTGTCTCAGCTTGGCGTATTGCTCTAACTGGACTAAGGTTTGGCTATACCAATCAGCCGTGTCGAAGATGTACGCCCTGGCCAGCCCTTCGGCAACCAATTCGGCATTGACGAAAGTGCCATCCACATAAACGTATCTCAGGAAGCGGCCGTACTCGTCAATGTCACGCTGCCCCTTTTGAAGATACACAGTTTTACCTTCTACCAGTTCCGTGTTCCGGGCACTTGCCTCTGGTCCGAACGGCTGTACGGGCTTCGTGGGGTGAACTGTCTCCGGCGTGTCAATGCCCAAGTAGCGCACGTGTCTGCCGTCCTGTAATTCGATGGTATCGCCGTCAATTACCCTGGTGGTTGTTGAAGGTGCCGTTGCAGGTGTTAATGGCGCGGTTGCCGGGGCACAGGCGGATAGCAGCATTGCCAGTGTCAGAGAGATAACCAAGTATTTACTGCGCATAAGACCTCCTGCTGTTTCGGTTCTTTGCAGGCTTGGCTGATTCGGTGACTCATTCTAAGACAATCTTTCTTTATTGTCAATTATCAATCTTTACCGATAATTATCGCCAAATTGTGCCAACTAACTCTCCGTAACCTACGATTACACCAAAACACTTTTAGGAGTTACCACAAGTGCCAAGAAAGAAGATGGAAGAACAGAAGATTGAGCCGATAATCCTCACGTTTACTGAGGCACATGAGTTTTTGAGAGTGAGCCATCAGACGATTTACAAGCTCATGGCTCAAGGCTTGCCGTCTCACAAAATAGGCAAGAAGCGGGTGTTCCTGAAGGAAGACCTTATCCGGTGGATAAAAGAGCACTAGCGGCGCGCGAGCCAGGGGCAAGGCCGGGCTACGGCACGGAGCGCACTAACACTTTATGTACGTGGCTTCCTCTTACCCGCCAAAGGACATAAGACTTGTTAGTGCGCTGGGGGGTATTAGGTCAGTATGACTACTCTCAAGAAGTTTCGGCTTGGCAGCCGAAAAAGTTTCGGTATCGTCACCGAAATATGAGCGTCTTGTTCCGGGTGACAACCTGAAAGAATGCGACAAAAGGCGACACACTAAAAAAGCGTCCCCACCATTGTTGTCCTTCACGGCTTACGCACGAATTGAGGCTAGAAATTTGCTGCCCGTTTGCTACCCAAGCCCTTGTTACTGGTTGTTGCTGGTTGAGGTTTCACGCTCAAAAGTGAAAAACCGCCGTCAAGCCGTTGGTGCTTATTTGAGGCTAAAAGCCCTCGTTGCGGTTGCCTCGTAGAATTACGAAACCGCTGCTCTACCACTGAGCTACGCTGGCGTATACAACAATCGACTGTAGCCCCTCACCCCATGTTTCTTCAATTATATGGCTGCAATCCTTGATTGTAAAGATAACGCTGCAGAAAGCTATGTTTCCCTATTTAGTGGAGCGTCTGGAGAGCCAGCGCATGGTGAGGAAGCTTGAGATGATAAAGACCCCGGCCGAGACGCCGAAGACGTTTTTGAGGCCGATTGTGCCCGCCAGTCCCCCACCGATAAGTGAACCCACCCCGCCCCCCAGCGAACTGGCGCTCTGCCCCAGTCCGTAGGCGATGCCCTGCTGGCTCTGGGCGACCGAGGCGCCGATCATAGCATTGGTGGACGTTGCCTGCCCGCCCCGGAGCAGGCCGGTCAGTATCAGGGAAGTGGCCAGCACGCCTATCGTGGTCGCCCATATCGGCGGCAGATAGAGCAGTCCGATGATGAAGAAACAAAAAGCCATTATCTTCGGGAGGCTAGTCTTGTCACCCAAACGCCCGAAGGCGAAGCTGGAGATGGCCGCCGTGAATCCCATCAGGCTGAATATCAATCCCGAAGTCGTTGCCACTCTGCTTGGGTCGGTGACGACCTCCTTCACCCGCAGCGAAGTTATCGGACCGACAAGCGATTGCCCGATGCTCACCAGGCTCATAATAGCCAGCAGAGGCAGCATCTGTTTTGAAAACGCCGGGCGCAGCATATCCCGGAGAGAAATCTTGCTGCTTTCAGCCGGCTTCTGGAAATCCTCTTTCACCAACAGCAGCACGGTCAGTCCGCCGGCCAGCAGAAACGCGCCGGAGAGATAGAAGGCGGCCTGGTAGCCCAGGTGGTCGGCGACATACCCGCCGACGAGCGGCCCGATGCTCTGACCGCCGAACACGGCCAGCATAATAATGCCCATGGCGAAAGACATCCGGTTCCGGGGCACGATACTGCTTGCCAGAGCGGTCATGGCGGCGACGCTACCGGTAACCAGTCCCTGAAGCCAGCGCAGGACGATGACGAAATAGATATTTGGAGCTATCCCTATTAAGGACAGAATAATTGCCCCGCCGAACATCGCCCGCAGCACCATCGGTTTGCGTCCGTAGCGGTCGGCGAGCATGCCCCAGATGGGGGAGATGAAGAACATAGCGATGCTCAGCCCGCTGGCCGCTATGCCCGCCCAGAAGGCAGCCTGCTGGGTGGTGAGGTCGCCTACTTTCTGGATGTATAGCGGCAGGAGCGGGTCGACGAAGGTAAAGGCAGTCATCGTCAACAGCTCGGCGAGGAAATTGGCTGCCAGATTCCTCTGCCAGGTATTAGAAGTCAAATTGTTCCTGTTCTTTTACGGACACTCTAAAGTCAAGTCATTGCTGACCTATCAACCAAAATAATATCATACCATATTTTGGGAAAAATGGGTGGTGGGCGGGAGAGGTGGCTGTTCAATAATAGGGTTTGTCATTCCGTGCTTGACACGGAATCCAGGAAGCCCCGGAGTTAGCTGACTTAGTATTCCGGATACCGACTTCCGTCGGTATGGTGCACAGTAAGAAATAGTTTCAGACATTAAAGCATTTGGATTTCAATTCGGCGTGCGTTATAATAGCTAAGTCAAGGAAGTGAGATGCCTATCCTCTATGTCGTGGCTACGCCTATCGGTAATTTGGAGGATATTACCCTGCGCGCCCTCCGTATTCTGCGCGAGGTGACGCTGATTGCCGCCGAGGATACGCGCAAAACCAGGCGACTGCTGGCCGCCTATGACATCAAGACGCCGATGACAAGCTATTACGAGCATAATAAGCTGACTAAGCTAGATTACATTCTGGAGCGTCTGAAGGAAGGCGATGTCGCCCTGGTCTCAGAAGCCGGGACGCCGGGTCTGTCCGACCCCGGCTACGAACTGATTCGGGCCGCCAGCCAGCTTGGCATACAGGTAGTTCCGATTCCGGGAGCCTCCGTGGTTATCACGGCGCTAACTATTTCCGGGCTGGCCACGGACAGGTTTACTTATCTGGGTTTCTTGCCCCGCAAAGCCGGCGAAAGGCGGAAACTGCTGGAATCGGCGGCGGAGGACCCCGGCACAGTCATCATTCTGGAAGCCCCGCACCGCCTGCTGGCGACCTTGGAGGATGCACTGCTTGTCCTGGGTGATAGGAGAATCGCCGTTTGCCGTGAACTGACCAAGTTCCACGAAGAGGTCTTCCGGGGTAGCATCAGCCAGTCAACTGAACACTTCGCCGAGCCTAGAGGAGAGTTTACCTTGGTCATCGAGGGCAAGGTGGAGAAACCCCAGGCGGAATTAACCGAGGGTATCAAAGAAAGGCTGCGCAGGATGCAGCTTTCCGGCATTAAGGCTAAAGAAGCGGTAGCTCAGGTCGCTGGGGAAACCGGTCTATCAAAAAAGGAATTGTACCGTGCCTGGCTCGAAAAGGTTTGAAGCAGCACTTCCACTCCCTTGACGGAAGAGGCGTAGAGCCTGCCCTGACCTGTCCTGAGCGAAACCGAAGGAGCGAAGAGAATGGGTGAGGGTGGATAATAATACTTTCCCCTTCACTTTCATCTCTCCCCCGCCTGCCAAAGTCTTGTACGGCGAGCAGGTGTGCGGCGGGCAGGCGCAAGGGAAGAGAAAATTATATAATTAGCTTTGGAACTAAGTACTGACTAGGTTATTAAGGAGGGGAGCGATGCGCCGAGGCTGCATATCTTTAGGAGATGTTCGTTGTGACCAGTGCGGGCGCCCGGTACCGCATTCGGAACGGTATCTGGCTGTCGAAGAAGAGGGTGGAGTCGAGTCAGATAAGGGGAAGACAGTCCGCTATTGTGTGGAATGCGCCGTGAAGAAGGGTTACGCCTCCTACCGGCAGGAGAAGGACGAAAAAATACTGACCGTATTCCCCGGGGTGTGAAGAATAAAAGCAGCTCACTTCTGTCATTCTCTGGCTTGACCGGAGAATCCACTAATGCACTGGCCTATGGATTCCCCGCTTTAGCGGGGAATGACACGCCTGCGATGGTCATGCACACTATTTTCTAAGCAAGACTGATTGTGATAAAGTAATAGAAATGAGCGAGAGAATCTTTATCGGGGTGGCCTGGCCCTATGCTAATGGATTGCTTCATCTGGGGCATCTAGCCGGAGCGTATCTGCCGGCTGATATTTTTGCCCGCTACCACCGCATCAAAAGAAACGAGGTGCTGATGGTATCCGGCTCTGACCGGCATGGCACGGCGATTACCATTCGTGCTGAACAGGAAGGTAAGAGCCCTGAGGAAATAGCCGATAAATACCACGACCTATACAAAGAAGCCTGGCAAAAAATAGGCATCACCTGGGACCTGTATACCTCGACCGGCACGGCAAACCATGCCGAGGTAACCCATGATATTTTCCTGAATTTGCTCAACAAAGGCTATATCTACAAGTCCAGCACATTTCAGCCCTACTGTCCCTCGTGCCGGCGCTTCCTCCCTGACCGTTATGTCGAGGGCAGTTGCCCGCATTGTCACGACCCCGGTGCCCGCGGCGACCAGTGCGATGAGTGCGGCAAGCCGCTCAGCGCTGCTGAACTGCTTAATCCGCGCTGCCGCCAGTGCGGCACACAGCCTGAGTTCCGCGAGACAGAGCACTTTTTCCTCAAGCTGAGCGCTTTCCAGGAACAACTGAAAGCGTGGGTCAGCCAGCAAAGCCACTGGCGGGCTAATGTACGTAATTTTACCCTTGGGTTTCTTGAAGAGGGTTTGCACGACCGGGCTATCACCCGTGATATAGATTGGGGCGTCAGCGTGCCGATTGCTGGTTTCGAAGATAAGCGTATCTACGTTTGGTTCGAGAATATCATTGGATACCTCTCGGCCAGCAAGGAATGGGCGAAATCCTCGGGCAATCCAGAGGCCTGGCGGGCTTTCTGGCAGGGAGACACCAAGAGCTACTATTTTATCGGTAAAGATAACATAGTTTTCCATACGATGAACTGGCCGGCTATGCTGATGGGCTACGGCGGCCTGAACCTGCCTTACGATGTTCCGGCTAATGAATTTTTGACTATCGAAAGTAAGAAAGTGTCCAAGAGCCGCGGATTGGCACCACCTCCGGTTCTTGATTGTCTCTCGCGCTACGACCCTGACCCGTTGCGTTATTATTTTTCAGCTAATATGCCGGAGATGGGCGATTCTGATTTTACGTGGGCTGATTTCATTCGCCGCAACAATGACGAACTGGTAGCCACTTACGGCAACCTGGTCAACAGGGTGCTCACCTTCACCTACCGCAACTTCGAGGGCAAAGTGCCTCAGCCCCAAACCCTTGATGGCGAAAGCCGGACTCTGCTCAAGAAATCGGAAGAGACCCTGTCGAATGTAAGCGACCTGCTCTACCGCTGCCACTTCAGGGAAGCCGTCAGGGTAGCTATGGTGCTGGCGCAGGAGACTAACCGCTACCTCGATGAAAAGGCGCCCTGGAAAACAATCAAGGAGAATAGGGAGTCCGCTGCTACGGCTCTATATGTAGCTATTTGCGTCATTTCCTGCCTGAAAACTGTATTCTATCCCTTTTTGCCCTTTAGCTCACAGAAAGTGCACGAGTATCTCGGCTTCGAGGGCCGGGTAGAAGATTCTGGCTGGCAGATGCTGCCGATGACCCCCGGACAGAAATTGCGAGAACCCAAGGCCCTGTTCGTCAAGCTGGATAAGGCTCTGGCTGAGGAAGAGTCCAGCCGGCTGGGGCAGGCTCATTAACGGTTAACTGACGGCTCATTATTTTGCCGTCTCGTAACGAGTTGCAGAAAACTGTTTCGTTACCTTTAATCCTCTCCCCTTGCGGGAGAGTCCCGACTTCGTGCGGGATCCCGTATGGAATCGGGAGGTTAAAGGTGAGGGGGACACCAATAATACACACCCTCACCCTTCCCTCTCCCCTCAAGGGAGAGGGGAAAACAGCGAAGGCAATTTCTGCAGCGAAGCGGAAAGGAGAACTTTGCAACTAGACGCCATCTATACGCCGGTTCAGGATGACCTGGCAAGAGTGGAAGCCAGACTGAAGGCGGTGAGCCAGGTTGATTTCCCTCATCTCGCCGAGCTACTCGATTACAGTTTGAAGAGCAATGGCAAACGGATTCGTCCGGTGTTGACGCTAATCTCAGGCAAATTTTATGATTACGACCTCGACAATCTGTTATCCATGGCAACGGCAGTCGAGATTATGCACACGGCCACCCTGGTTCACGATGACGCTATCGATAAATCCTCCGTCCGCCGGGGCAGGCCCACGGTTAATGCGGTCTGGAACGATGAAAAAGCCATCCTTCTCGGCGATTACCTCTTCGCCGAGGCTGGCGCTATGACAGCCAGCACCAATAACCTGAGGGCAATCAAGCTCTTTGCCGAAACCCTGAAAACTATTTCCAGCGGCGAACTGAATCAAGCCTATAATGCTTTTAACCTGAAGCAGAGCCGCACCCAATATTTCCAGAGGGTTGCCCAGAAAACGGCTGCCCTGTTCTGTATGGCGACGGAATCCGGGGCAGCGATGAGCCAGGCCCCTGAGGAAGCAATCCAGGTTCTCAATGAGTATGGCTATAATCTGGGGGTCGCCTTTCAAATAGTCGATGATATTCTGGATTTTATCGGGACTAAAGAAGAGCTGGGCAAACCGGCCGGTTCCGATTTGGCCCAGGGCACGATTACTCTGCCGGCGATGCTTCTTATGGAACGCTACCCCGATAACCCGATAAAGAGGTTAATGGACAGCAATGATAGGCAAGGTGAGATAAAGCGGGCGATTGAGATGGTGCGCAACTCATTGATTATTCAAGAATGTTACCAGGTCGCTTCTGACTACTGTGATGAGGCTTGCCGCGGCCTCGAACTCTTACCTGATAAAGTCGGTCGCCAGTCGCTGATAGACCTGGCCGGCTATATCACCATTCGGAAGAAATAGCGGAATCGATGACCTCACTCACGCCCCATTTTCTTAGAAAGACGTTTGGTTCGAATAAAAATAACCGCGAACATTTATCGTACCTGACTTTCCCAAATTAGTGTCCCGTATGCGTAATTTAGCATTAATTGGTATGAGCTATTAATGCAAACCTGGTAAGTTCTATTGTATCCGAACGGCCATTGTCCCGAACATGAAAGCTTGCGCTCGCCCGTCATTCCAGCGCAGGCTGGAATCCAAGGGAGGGGACTGTGGATTCTGGCCTTCGCCAGAATGACGCTTCCGGCGGTAATGTCGTTTAATATTTATCATTTCTTATTGCGTTCGTATTAGTGTCCTGAAATCGTCCAATTTTGAGGCTATCTGGGTGGTCAAAATAACTCGAGTGGGAAAGTCAGGTCGTAGGGGCAGGTTTCAAACCCGCCCGTCGAGAGTTTGCCATTCTAATCTCGGACCAAAGAGGGCGTCAGAACATTCGAGGCTAAAAAACAATCCCCTTCCCTTGATAAGGGAAGGGGATTAAGGGATAGTTACTGAATTGCTAATCGGAGGCGGCGGGAGCCTGTTTTGGCACAGTGCCTGGTATCAGCGGAGACTTCTTGGTTTTGAGTTCCGGCTTTGCCGATTCGGCTATAATATGGACGGGCGCCGGGGCCGGCGTCTGTGTGGCTTCTTGTCGAGGGGATTCTTTAGGAGGACCAAGAATCGCGTCCAATTCTGTACCCTCCAGGGTCTCTTCGGAGAGGAGTTTCTGGGCCAGCTCCAGCAATTTCGCCTTGTTTTCGGTCAGAATCTTTTTAGCTAAATTGTGGGCGCTACCAATAATCCTATCGACTTCTTCATCAATAACATTAGCTATCTTATCGCCGTAGTCTTTTTGTTCGGAGATTTCGCGGCCGAGGAAAATTAGCTCTTGCTTATCGCCGAAGGTTCGAGGTCCCAACTTGTCACTCATACCGAAGTCGGTTACCATGCGCCGGGCCCACGTAGTGGCTTCCTTAATATCACTCTGAGCGCCGGTGGATATGTCATTAAAGATTAGCTCTTCGGCGGCACGGCCACCGAGGGCCATTGCCAGCCTTTCCTCGATATAGGAGCGCAGCTCATAACCTCTGTCTTCGGACAGTGTCTTGGTATAGCCGCCCGCCAGCCCGCGCGGTATGATAGATATTTTCCGCACCGGCTCGATATTGGGTAGCATATGGGCGACCAGGGCATGTCCGGCTTCATGGTAAGCGGTAATCTCTTTTTCCTTGGGGCTCATCCGGTGGCTCTTTCTTTCCGGGCCGAGCAGCACCTTATCGATGGACTCCTCTAGCTCCATCATCTCTACTGCTTTCTTGCCCCGTCTGGCGGCCAGGATAGCTGCCTCATTTACCAGGTTGGACAGGTCGGCGCCGCTGAAACCGACCGTCTGTTTAGCCAGTACCTCCAGGTCAACCGACTTATCCATCGGCTTGTTTTTTATGTGAACCTTGAGTATGGCGATGCGTCCGGTCTGGTCGGGCCTGTCGAGGACGACCCGCCGGTCGAACCGGCCCGGGCGCAGCAGCGCCGGGTCAAGGATATCGGGGCGGTTGGTAGCCGCCAGCACGATAACGCTGGTATTGGTATCAAAACCATCCATTTCGGTTAGAATCTGGTTCAGGGTCTGCTCTCTCTCATCATGGCTGCCCCCCAGCCCGGCGCCCCGCTGGCGCCCCACAGCATCGATTTCATCGACAAAAATAATGCAGGGAGCGTGGTGCTTAGCCTGGTCGAAGAGGTCGCGCACTCTGGAAGCGCCGACGCCGACAAACATCTCGACGAATTCACTGCCACTGATGGAGAAGAAAGGCACGCCGGCCTCTCCGGCGACGGCTCTGGCCAACAATGTTTTACCGGTGCCGGGCGGGCCTACCAGCAAGACACCTTTGGGAATACGAGCGCCGAGAGTTTGAAATTTCTCCCGTGATTTAAGAAACTCGACTACTTCATATAGCTCCTGCTTGGCTTCATCGACTCCGGCGACGTCATCGAAGGTCACCGTCGGCTTATCCGGCGAGGAAAGCCGGGCGCGGCTGCGCCCGAAGCTGAGAGCCTGATTGTTGACTCCCCGCGCGCGAAAGAAAAGGAAGAAGAGAAGAACGCCGAATAGCAGCAGCGGCAAGAATCCGATAATAAGCTGGCCCCAATCGATGCCCGGCGCTTTAATCTCGTAGGGCACTTCGGTACTTAGCCCTAGCTCACGCAGGTCGTTGTAGTTAAGCACGCCGATGCGGGTCTTGATGGCTCTATCATCGGTGGTTATTATCGTCAGCCACTCGCCCTCTTCGATAATCGTTTTGATATTATTCTGGTGAGACATGGCTATCGCCTCACTCAGCGGGATTTCAGAGGGCTTTGCGGGTGTAGAAAATAGAACAGTGGCGATAGCTACTATACCAAGCAACATTGCCAGGTAGAGCAGGCCACTACGTTTCCAATTGACATCCATTTTTCTAATTGTTACCTCAACTGCAAGTTTTCAAGATTAGTCTGATTTCATTATATCAGAAAGCGTGTGAATAGGGAAATTAAGCAGGCGGAGCCTTCCGCGAAACACTTTAAATCCCTCTCAATCTCCCTTTAGTAAAGGGAGATGCCTGCCGATCTGCCACTCTTGTTCTAGGTATCCCCCTTTGAAAAAGGGGGACTAAGGGGGATTTTGAGTGAGTTAGTCTTTCCTAGTTTCGCGGAAGGCTTCCTCCAAGAACCAGGGCGTAGGCTTGTATACGGGTGGTCTTGTGGATGCGCAGAAAGTTATGGTGAGTTCCAGGGCAGAGCCAGCATGACTGCAAAAATCTGGGTGGGCCCGGAGCCTTATTGTCCTCTTACGGCATTGGTATCTGCCTGCTGTTTGAGCAGCAAATAGTTGTTGTCTTTGGTCAACTGATAGAGCTCGTCATAGAGGCGGGACTCCTCCTGATAAACGACATTGTTCACGGCGGCTTGTCTCTTGTTCTTTTCGCCCACAAACCGCTCGAAAGTTTGCTGGCGCTGTTTCAACATGCGGAGGTATTCTTCCTGCCGGCCGCTTTTTTTGGCCAGTGCAGTGGCCTGGTCGAAATCTGCTCTGGCCCGCTTGACTGACTCTTGGTCGCCGATATCAGGGTTGGCAAGATAGGCGATGCCGCGTTCATTACGGTATGACCAGTCGCCAGGACGGAGCTTGGTGGCCTGGTCATAGTGTGGTAGAACGTCCACCGTGACGCTGTCACCGGCGTAGAGCGCCGTACGGCCTTTTTCGGCCTCGTCTTCCGCCTGTTTAATCTTATAGACGACGCGTCCGGCGTCAATGGCGGCATCACCCTCTTCATCGCCGGTGGTGCCGACGCCAAGAGCCTCACCAGCCACAAACCTCGTCCCAGCGCCAAAGGTCGGTTGACCTTCTTCATTGGTGACATCATGGACGATTGCCCACAGTTTTGCGTAATAAATCAGTTGTTGCACATCGCCGGATTCGCAGGCGGACAGGACGGGAATCATTGCAATGATTAGAGCCATGACTACCAACGTCTTTTTCATTGCTGTCTCCTACTTCATCCGCTGTAGTAGCGCCAGCGCTGCGGGCGGGTCGCCGACCCGCAGTTCGACCTTTTCCATCAGTTGCCGGTCAGAAAGACTGCCTTGGGAATAGGCCACGGCGGCATCGGTAGGGACGGTGACGGAGACCAGCTCTTTACCAGCTTCGTCACGGTAGATTACAGCGGCGCGGTCAATCCCCATTCGCTGGGCGTCGACCATCAGTTTGGTGATGCTCTTGACCGGGTCTGTGCCCCGGCTCTTGCCGAAGTCAAAGCCCTGGGAAGCGTCTAGCACCACCACCACGACATTACGGTTGGTGTCACCAAACGGCAATACGTATACAGAGACTCCCTGCGTCGGGAACCCCGCCTGCTGCAAGTCCTGAGTGAGAACTGCAGCTTTTTCCCGGTCTGGCGTTCCCGATAAATAGCGTTCTGCTTTTGACGGTAGCAGGCCCATATTTTGCGGGACGCGGAAGAAGAGGAGCGTGCCGATACCGAGCACGATTATGACCAGTCCGAGGATGGTCAGGCCAATGATGCGCCCTGTGCGGCGCTTTGGTCTGGTGGGTGCTTCAGGTGTGGTCATGCTCAACCCCCCTTTGCCCTGGCGGAAGATGGTGCATACTAGAATGCCACTAATGCCGAAAAGTATATCAAAAAACGTCTAAGGATACAACCTGACGGAACGAGGGCGTTTAACAACCTATTCCCCTACCCCCTTTCCTTACCAAGGGGAAGGGATAAAGGGCGTAGGGTTACTACACACTCTCAAACTAGCCTGTTTTTGCTAGCTCGAGGTAGGTCTTCTGCAGCAGCAGAGCGTCCTCTTCCAGATTCGGGCTTTCGCAGATTATCAGCCCTTTAACGTCAAGGTCTTTGAAGGCTTGCAGCAATTCTTTATAGTTGAAATCAGACTCGGCGAGGTTCAAGTGGCTTATTTCTCCCTTTGCGCCGTACTTGATGCCTGAGAAATGGATATGAATATCCTGGAGCGCCGCTTTCCCCAGCCGTTCCCCAATTTGTGAGAAGAACGCGGCGAACTCTGGGTAGGTATTAAATTTGCCGGTACGGGCGTGCCAATGGGCGACATCGATGCAGGGCGCCAGCCCCGGCAATTCGGAACTCAGTTTCAGAATCTCGTCCAGGGTGCCGAACTGGGTCGGCCTGCCCATCAGTTCAGGGCGGATTTTGATGCGGTTGTTCTCCTTCTTCAGCGTATCCATCACTTCTTCGATGTGTTTCTTTATAGTTGCATAAGCTGTTTCGGGCGGGTCGCCTAGATAGAAGGCGGCGTGGACGATGACGCTTTGCGCCCCGCATATCGAGGCGATGCGGGCCGCGTGGAGCAATCTCTGCTGGCTAGCCGCTACCTTTTCAGGCTCGCGAGCGTTCATGTTGATGTAATATGAAGCATGGGCGGATAGCTTCACACCCAGTCTCGATGCCAATTCGGCGACCTGCTCGGCGGCGGCTTCCGAAAGGCTTACCCTCTGCACGAATTCAACCTCCATGCAGCCCAGCCCCAGCTCGGCAATCCGCTCGATGCCGGCTAGCGTGGTTTGAGGCCTGGTGCTTCTGGGCACGCCGCCCGTGCCGAAAAGAAGTTTGTCCATCTATTGCCTCTGTTATTTCAATTTGACTCTTCGCTCTTCAGAAATGACAATTGATACGAAGCCAAATGAGGTTTAACGGGCTGGCGGCGGGGGTGGGGTGCTGACCAGATTCTTCGGTGTGGCAAGCCACTCTCCCGTTGTTTCCAGCACTTTCAGCTTCAGGTCGAGATTCTGACGCCGAGCCAGAATCATATCGACGATATTGAAACCGCAGGTCTGCAGAATCCGCTCCATATTGAACATACAGCTTGGGCTTCCACCACCGCCTCCTCCAGAGATGCAAAAAGCCACGGCCGGTTGACCCTGAACGCCGGGAACTCCGGGTGTTCCCGGAGCGCCCTGCGGCGGAGCGCCAGGCGCTGTAGAGGCGACCCTGCGGAAACGAATCCGGCGCAGCCTATCGAGAAAGCTGCGCATACTCTCGCTCAGGTCGGCAAAATAAACCGGCGTGGCAAACAAGACGATATCCGCTGTTTTTATTTTGTCGACGACCGAGGCAAAATCATCCTCGATGATACAGACACCCTTGCTGCGGCAGATTCCCCAGCCATCCTGTTCACATTGCCGGCAGCGCTCTAGCTTGAGGTCGATTAAGAACTGGCATTCTGAAGTGCCGCCGCCTTTTGCAAACCCTTTTTGCAGGGCATCGATTGCCTGGGCGGTTCTGCCCTGGTGATTTCTGCTGCCGGATAGAGCTAACATTTTCATAAAATATCTCCCTTCATCACATTACCGTGTCGGTTCATTGTGTTTAAGTTTATCGCCTATATATCTGGCAGGTCAACTATGCTATACTTGGTTTTAAGCTCAAAGCCCCGACTGCCAAAGTTCAGGAGGAACGGCGGGCAGGTCAAAGGTCAGATAAAGTTCAAGTAATAAAATGGCAGAGGTTTCTTACGAATGCTACGACATACCGACCCCCGTGTCGGTGTACGGGGTAAATTCCAGAATGCCTGCACCGTAGTTCGTAGTCCGGGTTTTCTGGATTCCGTGTCAGGCATGGAATGACAGGACGTTTGGTTTTGAGCTTTGGATTTTGACATTTGGATTTAGGGTAGATATGCCATTCAGTCATGAGACTCTATCCACAATCAATCTCATAGTGCAGGCAATCCTGCTGCTCACGGTCCTGCTGGCCGCCTGGCAGGCTAGAAAAAAGCGGCTTATCAAACACTGCAAAATTGTCAACGTGGTTATGGTGGTGCAGCTAATCGCCGTCTTCCTGGTGATGGCGCCGTCTTTTTTGAGTCTTTCGCAAAACGTTTCCGCTCCGCTGTTCTTCCATGTTGAAGCCCGGTTGCATCTCAGTCTTGGCTTGCTTATTGTCCTGTTGTGGCTCTATGTTAATCTGGCGGTTAGAGGGCGTGTCCGGGTATTTGGTCAACTTAAGACATATATGAGGACGGCGCTTGTTGCGTGGGTACTGACATTTGTTCTCGGCGTGCACCTCTATTTGCTGCTTTATGTGCTGACATAACGAAATTCAAATCTCAAATGGCAAAGGTCAAAGAACCCACACCCCCCAGGTTCTTCGCTACGGACAAAAGCACTTTTGATACATGACCCCTGAAAGGAGAGGGGGACAAAGAGGGTGAAGGGCAATCAATTTATGAACTTATAAACCCAGCGAAGGGGCGATGCCCTGCATCGACTGTAAGCCCAACTCAAGGAACTCGTCCAACCCGAGTCCCAGTCCGCTGCAGGTAGCGATGTACTCCCGGTTGGCGCCGGCGGCAAAGCTTTTCTCTTTGAATCTCTTTCTGACCGATTTGGCTTCGACGCTGCCCAGTTTCTTGTCGGGTCTGACCAGGGCGGCGGCGGTGATAAGACCGGTCAGCGGGTCGGCGCAAAAGAGCGCCTTATCGAGCTTCGTTTCGCGGGGCACGCCGTGGGCTTCATTATGGCAGAGAATTGCCCTGGCGATAGTCTCGCTCACACCCATCTCCCTGACCATATCGGCCCCGAGACGGCTGTGTTTACTCATATCACCCTCGGTCATCTCCATGTCGATATCGTGCAGGAGACCGGCCAGCCCCCACTCATCCTCATTCTCGCCAAGGCGCTTGGCCAGCGCCCGCATAATTGCCTCGGCAGCCAGCATGTGCTTCACCGAGTTTTCATTCGTCACCTTGGATTTAATTGACTGAAGAGCTTCTTCCCGGTTCATTTTTCACCTCCTGGCGGATTGGCTTGAGCATGGTGATAAGTATTAAACCAATAATCGCCGCTAAAAGCAAGATTAGGAAAGCCCAGCGGTAAGTGCCGCTGACATCGAAGAGCCGTCCGGTAATGATGGGGCTAATGGCGCCGAAGAGGGTGCCGCTGAAAATAACGATGCCCAGCAGGCTGCCCTGGGAGCGGGTGCCGAACAGCCAGGCGATGAGCGGCGAGATTTGAGCAAAGAAGCCGCCGTGGTTGAAGCCATAGATGGCGGCGAATAAATACAACATCCATAATTCTTTAGCGAACTGCAGCCAGGATAAGGCCGTCACGAGGAGTATGAAGCAGATGAGGATGCCCCGCTGGCGCCCGATTTTATCACTGGAAAAGCCCATAATTAACCGGCCGGCGATGCTGCTCCCGCCAATGGTAGCCACGATGCTGGCGGCCAGCGGCTTCGAGATGCCGAGGTCGACGGCGTAAGGGACGATATGAGTCAGCACGCTTTGGGCGGCGAAGAGCAGAGCCGCGTAGAGTCCGCAGACCAGCCAGAGCTGCCGGGTACGGATGGCCTGGCGAAGACTCAACCCCGTTTCGGCGGCAATCTGTCCGTTAAGGTCTTGCCGTTTTTCTCCGTCCGGCAGCAGCCCTATTTCACGCGGGTCGCGCCGCAGTAACTGGGCAAGGGGAATAACTGTGACCAGAACCAGGATGCCCAGAATCAGAAAAGCGGTGCGCCATTCGTACCGGTCGATTAATACAGTGGCTATTACAGGCATAACCGTCATGCCCACGCCGGTGCCGACCTTGGTGATGCCGCTCATCATGCCTCGCTTCTTGAAGAACCACCTGACGACGAGAGACAACGGCACCACGTCCGATGGGCTGAAGCCGATGCCGATAATGGCAAAGACCAGATAGACCTGCCAGAGAGTGCTGACCTGCGACATCAGCAGGTAGCCCGCGCCGAAAATAACCGTGCCGATACTCAAAACGATGCGGGGACCGAAGCGGTCGGCGAGTATCCCCATCAAGATAGCCATGAAACCCATTACGAAGAAGCTGAGCGAGGAGGCTGCCGAAATGGCTGCTCTGGAAGCCTGAAAGTAGTCCTGCAATGGGTTGAAGAAGACGCCGAAGGTATTGACGATGCCGTGAATTACCACCATCGCCAAGAAGCTGGCGGCGACCACGATATAGCCGTAGAACAGTTTTGGCTTAGCGGCGGCGGTCAAAGGCAATGAGCGGTTACTTGCCAATCGACCTCACGAGCGGGTCCTTCCGGAAAGGACGAGTTTACTATTTTTAGAGAGCGTCTTTTTCAGGTAACGCCCCGTGGCTGAAGACTTTTCCCGGGCAACTTCTTCAGGAGTACCCGTGGTCACGATGCGGCCGCCCGCGTCACCCGCCCCGGGACCAAGGTCGATAATATGGTCGGCATTCTTCATCACATCCAGGTGGTGTTCGATGACAACGACCGTGTTACCGACATCGACCAGGCGCTGCAGCACGCCGAGCAAGGCATCTACATCTTGAAAAGAAAGCCCGGTCGTCGGCTCATCGAGGATGTAAAGCGTGCTGCCGGTGGCCCGCCGGGATAGTTCGGTTGCCAGTTTTACCCTCTGGGCTTCACCGCCGGAGAGGGTGGGCGCCGGCTGGCCGAGGCGGATATAGCCCAGCCCGACGTCTCTAATGGTCTCCAGTTTGTTCTTTATCTTGGGGAAATGTTCGAAGAAGGCAAGCGCCTGCTCGACGGTCATGTCCAGGACTTCGGCGATGTTCTTACCCCTGAATTTAATCTCAAGGGCTTCGCGGTTGTAACGCTTGCCCTGGCAGACCTCGCAGGGGACGGTCACATCGGGCAGGAACTGCATCTCTATCTGGATGAACCCTTCGCCTCCGCAGGCTTCACAGCGCCCGCCTTTGACATTAAAGGAGAACCGTCCGGGACCGTAGCCCCTCAGCCGGGACTCGGGCACGGTGGCAAAAAGCTCCCTGATTGGGGTAAATACGCCGGTGTAGGTGGCCGGATTGCTGCGGGGCGTCCTGCCGATAGGGGACTGGTCGATATCGACCACTTTGTCGATAAACTCGGTGCCGGTAATTTCGTCGAAATCGCCCGGCCTCTCCCGTGACTTGTAGAACATTTGCGCCAGCTTCTTGTACATTATCTCGTTGATGAGAGTGCTTTTGCCGGAGCCGGAAACGCCGGTGACACAAACAAATTTGCCCAGCGGAATACCCACCGTCAAATTTTTGAGGTTATTGTGGCGGGCGCCCTTGATGACAATTTCCCGGCCCGAGCCGGGGCGGCGCTGCCCCGGTACC